>JABIQM010000209.1 GCA_018699415.1 Acidimicrobiaceae bacterium | reverse complement strand
GGCTTTACGCCCGGGTTGGCCTCCCGACCGAACTCCGGCCGGACGATTTCAGCCCCCACGGGCTCCAGCGTCGGCTTCCGGGTCAGAGTGGCACCCAACGGTTTTTTCAAGTGGGTGGTCGAGCCTTCGGCCTCTACGTCGTGCTCGGTTCCTATCGTCGCCGTGATGTTCTCGCAGTTGAGGTCAACCGCCTTCTTCGCTCAATTCGAATCAGCTAAGTCACACCGGGGGAGAGATCCAGCGTGACGTTGCTCAGCGGGCTTGGCAGGTGGGGCACCAGGTGGTGGTGCGGGCGTCGAGGACTCGTCGGCGCAACACGGTGGCGCACCGTGGGCAGGGTTCGCCGTAGCGTCCGTAGCAGAACAATTCGTGCTGGTTCTCACCGGCGACGCCGTCGGAGTCGACATAGTCACGAAGAGTCGTTCCGCCGTGATCGAGTCCGGACTGCAGCGCTTGGCGCACCGCCTCAACTAGGCGGTTGGCTCGTTCTTTCGAGAGACGTCGTGTCGCAGGGTTGATTTTTGCTATCCAGAGCGCCTCGTCGGCATAGATGTTGCCCACTCCAGCGACTGCTCGCTGGGCAAGCAGTATGGTTTTGATCGAACGGTCGCTCCGAGTGACGAAGCCAGCGAGATGGAGGCCGTTGAAGGCATCATCGAATGGCTCGGGACCGAGCGTGTGCAGCGTTGGCATCGCAGCATGGTCACCGGCATCAACACAGTAGATCCGCCCGAAGCGGCGTGTGTCATGGAAGGTCAGCGTCTGGCCATTGTCGAGTACCCACCAAGCCCGTAGATGCGAGTCACCAGTGTCGAACTCGTCGACCACGGCCAAGCGGCCCGTCATCCCCAGATGAATGATGAGTTCGGCCGCGGACTCATCGGGTCGGCGATGATCGATCAGCAGGTACTTGCCTCGTCGACGAACAGCATCGATCTCGCCGCCGATCGCTTCAACGGCCGGCGTGAACTTGGCCGACCAATGCGAAGAGGCATCGACCACCTCGCGACCACACAGCTTCGGTTCAAGCTGTTGGCGGATCGTCTCAACCTCGGGAAGCTCGGGCACCCCCCGAACTGTAGGCTCACGACCTCGTGAACGACCTGCCCGATGACCCAGCTGATGATTTGCTCTCGGTCATCGCCGCGGATGCGCTGATTCAGGCCGAGCAGCTGATCGAACTCGACGGTCCGCGGGCTGAGGCGTGGGGAAGCGACCTTGCCGCGCTGGCGCTTGAAGCCGGCGACGACGGGATCACCCGACTTGCCACCGCGCTCGCAGATGCCTCTGGGCCAGCGGCCGCGGCAGCATTGTGGGCACTCTCCGCTGTGACCGAGGCGGTCGATGTGGGCGACTCGGCGTTAGAACCAGCGCCGACCTGGGCTACTTCGATCGGAACGAGTCGGTGCACGGGAGCGATGATCCTGCGGGAACGACGCTGGGAGTCGGTGGCGTTTCGCTTCGTTGATTCGGCTGACGATGCCCATGTGATGGTGATCGACCTGGTGCCGCCCGCAGTCGGCGGCGGCGACGAGACCGTGGGCGAGGTCAATCTCGGGGCCGTTGACCTGCTCGAGGTTCTCGAAGAGGAAGATGCTGGCATCGTCGTTGTTGAAGTCTCTCAAGGGGTCGCAGCCGCTCGAGTAGTAAAAGCATTGGCGAGCACCGTCGAGCCTCGAGACTCAGCGGTGGCCAACGGTCGTGTGCTCGTCATCCGCTTGCAGTCGATGGTCGAGTCGGTCCCTACAGTTCCTGTCGCAGTCGAGGTGTCGATTCCCGAGATTCCTGAGCGAGACCCGGAGGATGACGCCTATGCGCGCGACATGCTGTGGCGTGCCGTCGGTGACGTGGCCGAGCCAAGTGCAGTCGCGTTGGCTCACGCTGCGGCAGCGCTCCGTGAGGCAGCGGCGAACGACGATCCAATCGCTCAGTGGCTTGCCGCGTCGGTTGGGCCCATCGATCTTGACGACACGGATGCTGATGTTGTGCTGGCGGCGGTTGCTGCCACGGTTTCGCCGGCTTCACTGGTTCCGCTGGACCAGGATGCCCGCACCGCAGTCCTCGACCTCGAGTGGGCGGACTGGCTTGGAGCGGTGATCGAACTTGTTCGTTGCGGTCCCGGGACCTCCGTCGACCCGGAGGCTCTTGTGGACCACATCAATCGCAACCCTGAGGTCACGTCGACGATCCCGAAGAAGGACCGACCCCGTATTGGGTGGGCGTTCGGAGCCGTGACTGACCTTTGGGAACCGATCGGTCTTGCGGATGCGTCTGGCATTACGACGTTCGGCTGCGCGATCTTACCGCGAGCCCTCGATCGCGCCTGGCAGGTCTGACACGATGCTGCGTCGGTCTCTGCGGCCGATGCATGTTGCCCTCCCTCCGCTTGTCACTGTGGTTGCGTAAGGTCCAGCAGGCCGATCAACCAGGCCATCCGACCGCGCATCTAACAGTTGGACCCACGTAACCCGACCCCGGAGTTTCCCGTGTCTCGACAACTCGAATTCGAGCCAAATTTCGCTCGTGAAGTCGTCGACATCCCCGTCGCCGATGAGATGAGTGAGAGCTTTCTTGCTTACTCACTTTCCGTCATCACTTCTCGCGCCATTCCCGATGTGCGTGATGGTCTGAAGCCTGTACAACGCCGCATCTTGTGGTCGATGCTGCAGATGGGCGTCCGGCCGGGGACCCCGTTCCGTAAGTCGGCTCGAATCGTTGGCGACACGATGGGTCGCTATCACCCGCACGGCGACGGGGCCATCTACGACACCCTGACTCGAATGGGTCAGGACTTTTCCCGAATGGTGCCGTTCATCGATCCGCAGGGAAATTTCGGCAGCCTCGACGATCCACCTGCGGCGGCTCGCTATACGGAGTGCCGCTTGTCGGACGCGGCGATGGAGATGGTGCGCGAAGTTGACGAGGACACCGTCGACTTCCGCCCAACATACGACGGTGAAGGCGACGAACCGGTCGTGCTCCCGGCGCTGCTGCCCAACATCCTTGTCAACGGAACCACCGGTATTGCGGTGGGCATGGCCACCAATATGGCGCCTCATAACCTGCGAGAAGTGGCCAAGGCGATAGAGCTTGTGATGACCAAGCGGCGCCCGAAGCCGACTACAGAAGAACTGATGGCAGTGCTCCCGGGCCCAGACTTCCCGTCGGGCGGCATTGTGGTCGATGACGGTCTCAGCGATGCCTACGAGACCGGCCGCGGCAGCTTCCGAATCCGGTCTCGTGCTCACGTCGAGCAAATCACCCGGAACCGCCAGGCAATCATCGTCACCGAGTTGCCCTACCAAGTGGGTGCCGAGCGTGTCCTCGCCAAGGTCCAGGAACTCGCCAACAACGGCAAACTCGTAGGGATTGCTGGTATTGCTGACCTTAGCGACATGAACGGTCTCAAGATCCAGATTGACGTGAAGCCGGCCGTTAACCCGCAGGCTGTGCTCCAAGAGCTCTACCGCCTCACTCCGCTCGAAGAGACGTTTGGCATCAATAATGTGGTGCTGGTCAGCGGCGTGCCCACGACGTTGGGCGTCTACGACCTCTGCCGCCACTACATCGAGCATCGGCTCGCGGTCATCGTTCGTCGCACGGAGTTCCGGCTGGCCAAGGCCCAAGACCGGCTTCACATCCTTGATGGGTTGCTTGTTGCCCTTGATGCGATCGATGAGGTGGTGGCGATCATCCGGTCGTCGCAGAATGCTGCCGAGGCCCGTGAACGGCTCATTGAGCGGTTCAATCTCAGCGACGTGCAGGCCATACACATCCTCGATATGGCGCTGCGACGCCTCACTGCCCTGGCAAAGCTAGAGCTAGAAGATGAAGCTGCTGGTCTTCGCACCGACATCGCCGACTACGAACGACTGCTCAAGAGCGAGGACCGGCGCCGAACGCTTGTCATGAAGGAGCTTGGCGCTCTCGTTGAGACCCAGGGGGTCGACCGGCGCACCGAGATTGTCACTGCCGATGACATTCCTATCTTTGAGATCCCGAAGGAAACCGACGCCACGTTCGATCCCGACTCTGACGAGCCATGCGTGGTCACCTTGTCCACGTCGGGAAATCTTGGTCGGTCTCCGATGGAGGGAGCGAAGCGAGGAGTGGTCGGGCGTCATGATCTGATCGCGTCCCGCGTGGTCACATCGACGGGTTCGCTAATCGCTGCGGTTACATCAGAGGGTCGAGCCTTTGTCGTTCGCGGCGCTGAGATCGCTGATGCCGCCGGCCGAACCAGAGGTGGCCTGGCTGCTCAACTTCTTGGCCTCAACAAGGGAGAGGAAGTCCTCGAACTGGTCACGGCGGGCGAGGAAAACCTCATGCTCATCACCGCCAATGGCGTCGCGAAGCAACTCACCGCCGAGGAGGTATTGAGTACTAACTCCGGCAAGGCGGTCATCGGGCTCAAAGGCATCGATCGGGTCGTTTCCGCGTTCCGACTCCCCAAGGGGGTGGACGTGGTCATGGTGGCATCGGATGGTCAGACTCTTCGTATCGCTGGCGATTCTGTTTCGGCTCAGGGACGTGGTGCGGGCGGCGTCGCCGGCATGAAGTTGAAGGACGACGCACAGATTGTCGGTGCGGCGGCGATGCTCGGCGATGGCGCCGTGATCACGATCACCTCGGAGTCCGGGGCCAAGGGCACGCCCTTCGAGGAATTCGAGTCGAAGGGTCGAGGCGGTCAAGGCGTCCGAGTTGCCAGGTTGGCCAGCGGTGAGTCGATCGCGGCCATGTGGGTTGGCAACGCTTCTTTCGATGGGTTGCTCGCCCAGATGGCTGACGATCACGATCCGAAGAAGCTTGATCCCAATCCGGTGGCGTTCGATGTTGAGGTCACGAAACGCGACCTCGTACCGACACGCACCGAACGTCAGGTGATGATCCTTTCCCCAAGCCGCTGGTAAGTGGCACGGGGACAGAGTCCGCATCACGGCGTCAGCCGAAGTCCGGGAGCGATTCCTCGATTTCCGCCGCGTGCTCTAGTGCCGCTTGACTCCGAGATCTGAAATAATCGAGGAATCGTATTCTTGGGGTGTACGGTCGACCCATTACCGACCGTGTATTCCGCAACTAGGCGGACAATCGAGAGAGTGAGATGTCGATACGAACTGTGCCCGGCACACACCAGCCATTGCCGATCGCCGCCCACGCATCGTGTAACGGGAAGTTGAGAACCACACTGAGCATGTTGGTCGCACTTGCCGTGATCGGCGCGGCCTGCGGCACCAATGACGAGGCCGCTCCGACTACTACGGCCGCTCCGACTACTACGGCCGCT
>JABIQM010000275.1 GCA_018699415.1 Acidimicrobiaceae bacterium | reverse complement strand
GCAAGAACACATCGGTGCAGAGCGCCCGCCATTCGGTCTGATTCTGGACGGCAATGAGAATGTCGCGTCCGTCGGCGAGGGGATACACGCCGTAAGGCGAGATCATGGCATGGCGGTGACCGGCTCGGGCTGGAGTGACCCCTCGGTTGACTGCGCTGTAGGTGGGTGCCGCGGTCCACTCGGCCAGGCACTCAAGCATCGACAGTTCGATGGTGGCGCCTTCGCCGGTCTGTTGACGGCGAAAGAGGGCAGCCAAGATTGATGACAGGGCATACATGCCCGACGCGATGTCGGCGACGGAGAACCCGACCTTGCTCGGTTCGTCGGGCGAGCCAGTGAGCGTTATGGCGCCGGCTTCAGCCTGAATGGCCAGGTCGTAGGCCTTGTCGTGTGTGCGGGGACCACCGAGGCCATATCCGGAGATGCCGCAGGCAATGATCGATGGGTGGCGCTCTCGTACCTGATGGGGGAGGAGTCCTGCTCGTTCGGCAGCTCCGGGCGCCAAATTCTGGATGAAGACGTCGGCACCGGCGATCAATTGATCGAACATGGCTCGGTCATCATCGTCTTTCAGGTCGAGAACGAAGCTGTCCTTGCCGCGGTTCGCCCACACGAAGAACGCTGAGGTGCCGGCCACTGCGGTGTCGTAGTCGCGGGCGAAGTCTCCCGAGCCGGGTCGTTCAATCTTGAGAACACGGGCCCCAAGGTCGGCAAGCTGGCGCGACGCGAAGGGCGCTGCGATCGCCTGCTCGACCGAAACGACGAGCACTCCCTCCAACGGAGCGGTCACCGCGTGGTGTCCTTGGGCAGAAAGCCGCCGCGACCCTGGGGCAGCTTCATGTCGAGAATACGACTGGCCACAAGGGTTCGCAGGATCTGGGCGGTGCCTCCACCGATGGTGAACATGCGGACGTCGCGGTACATCCGTTCCAGCGGGTTGTTGCGGCTGTAGCCGGCGGCGCCGAAAACCTGGAGAGCGTCGCTGACGATTTCGATGGCGGCCTCGGCGGTGAAGATCTTGGCCTGGGCCGCAAGTGTGGCATCGGGGAACGGCGAATCGCCATCGCCGCGGGATTCCGCGGCACGGTAGGTCAGGGAGCGCGCTGCTTCGAGCTTTACCGACATGTCCGCCAGCATCCATTGCAGACCCTGGAACTCGGCGATCGGGCGGTCAAACTGTTCACGTTCGTGGGCGAACTCGAGGGCGAGTTCGTAGGCGCCTTGGGCGATGCCGAGGCTGACGGTGCCAGCGCCGACGCGCTGACTGTTGTAGGCGTTCATCAGGTCGCCGAAGCCATGGCGGAATCCGGACGGCGGTAGCACCGCCATGTCGGCTTTGACCTCCATGTCTTCGAAGATGACTTCCATCTCGGGAATGGCGCGCAGGCCCATGGTTGGTTCGCGGTCACCGAAGCGCAGGCCGGGGGTCTCATCGCGGAACGCAAGGAAGCCTCCGATGCCTTCCTCGGTGCCGTCCTCGGCGAAGACGCGAGCGAAGATCAGGTGCATCCGGCTGACGGTGCCGCCCGTGATCCAGTGCTTCTTCCCGTTGATGATGTACTTGTCGCCGCGGCGATCAGCGCGTGTTGTCATCAATGACGCGGCGGAGCCGGCCCCCGGTTCGGTGATGCAGATGGCGGGCTTGTCGCCACTGAGGACGAGTTCGGCAGCGATCTTTTTCTGTTCATCGGTGCCGTAGGCCATCACTGCTGAAATGGCGCCCATGTTCGCTTCGACCGCGATGCGGCCGGTGACGCCACACGTCTTGGCCATTTCCTCGACCACGAGCACCGCGTCGAGGAATGAGTGGCCGGGTCCGCCGAATTCCTTGGGCACCGTCATGCCGGTAAAGCCGGCTTCCTGAAGGGCAGCGACGTTCTCCCACGGGTACTGCTCGGCCTCGTCGACGGCTTTTGCTCGGGGGCCGATCACCTCCGTGGCGAGGGCGCGCGCCTTGGCTTGAAGGGCGAACTGTTCATCGGTGAGTTGCCAGGTCATGAGGCGGCTCCAGTGCATGGGGTTGCGGTGAGAGTGATGATGTCGCGTTGGGCGATGCTGCCGCCGAGTCGTGCGGTGGCACCATCGAGTTGGGCCAGGGTGCGGTTCAGAGCGTGCGCATCGCCAGCGGCGTTGGCGCGGAGTCCGTCGATCAAGGGGCGAGCGACATCGCGGAAGGTGCCATCAATCTCGGTGTTGCCGTCGGGGCGCAGCGCAAGTCCGTTGAACCAACGAGCGGCGCCAGGATGCTCGGGTCGACGGATGTAGGCGAGCGCGGCATGCAGGTCGAGAAATCCGCAGCTGTGCCGAGCCGTGATGTTGTCCCAGCGGTCGGCGATCGCATCCCACCGGTCACCAACGTCGTGGCCGGCAAGTTCTGAGCGCCAGAGGAGACTGGTGGCGTCACACAGACGAAAGGCGGTGGTGGCGTTGGGGAGTTGCTCGTCGAAGATTTCGAGCACGTCGGTGGCGGCACCGACCGCGAGTAGTCGTAGCGCCAGGTGCCACCAGATGTGCATGGCGAGGCCATCTTGGGTAGCCCAGATCTCGCTCGTGTCGCGGAGCAAGGCGATAGATGCATCGGTGTCGTTGGTGTGTTCGTAGACGTGGGCGAGTGCGTGGCGGGCCCAGAGGTCACGCGGGTCGGCGTCAAGTGCCGTGCGGCCGTACACCACTGCCTCGTTGTAGTGGCCGGACTCTTCGAGGGCGAACGAGTGCATTCCGTCGATGAAGTTTTCGCCAGGCTGGTCAATCCAGTTCTGACGTGAACGCTTACTGGTCTCGAGGCGCCGATCGGCATCGCCGACATGCAGGTAGGTGTCGTGGGCGAAGCGGTACGCCGCGAAGTCGCCTTCAGCGGCGAGGTCGGCCCACACGGTGGCCGCTGTTGTGAAATTGCCTGTGGCGGCGTGGCCGAGTGCCTTGGCATGGGCGCGGTCCCTGTCGGTGGTGGCGCGAGCCTGGGCGCGAGCGCGGTCGACCTGCACCGGCGGTGAGTCGAGTGGGCTGCCCGCAAGGATGTTGTATAGCGAGCAGAGAACGGGTCCGAGCACAAACGACTCGTCGCGCTCGTTGGCGTGCGAGAGCGTGACTATTGGGTCGTCGTGGAAGTGGAGGAACTCTTCCCACGCGTGATCCCAGGCGGTGACTGACTCGTCGCTTCCGGTTGTGGTGTCGCCCCAGCGATCGGTCATTTGATTCGGACCTGAACCGACTCAAGGCCGTTCACAAAGTTTGAGTCGACATACGTGGGCTCACCCATGATCTCAAGCTGGATATCTCGACGGATGAGTTCTTCGATAAGGACAGCAATTTCTAGGCGGGCCAGCGAGGCACCGAGACAGAAGTGGGCACCGCCGCCCCCGAACGCGACATGGGGAGCGGCACGGCCGGCATCGAAACGCAGGGGATCGTCGTACACGTCGGGATCGAAGTTCGCCGCGGCGTACCACATCACGATTTTTTCGCCCTTGGCAATGGCGGTACCACTGAGTTCGCAGTCGCGAGTGGCGGTGCGACGGAAGTACAAGATCGCTGACGAGTAGCGAATGACTTCCTCAGTCGCGGTGGGAATCAGACTGGGATCGGCACGAACGCGGTTGAACTCGTCAGGGAACTCGACCATGTTCAGCGCCAGGTGTCCCATTGACGAACGGGTGGTTTCATTGCCGGCGAAGATCATCAGCCTGAAGAAGTTGGAGAACTCCGACTCTGTCAGCTTCTCTCCCTCCACTTCGGCTTCGAGCCACTTGGTGACGAGGTCATCACCGGGGCTGGTACGGCGCAGATTTGCGAGATCCCGGGCGTACTCGTTGACGCCGTGCGCGGCGGGACTGTTGAACGGCAACAGTCGAAGCTCGGTCTCATTGCCGTAGGCGTCCGCTGGGAGGGGTTCGCTGCTCGTTCCTGCGACGAGATGGTCGGAAAGTTCGACCATGTAGTCGTGATCGGTCTCGGGCACGCCAACGATGTCGCAAATCACGCCGATGGGAATCGGCTTCGCCACGAGTTCCATCCACTCGCCACCGCCAGCTGACTCCAGATTGTCGAGCGCCTCATTGACGCGGACTCTGATGGTGTCCTGGTACGACTGAACGTGGCGAGGGGTAAATACCGTGCTCACCAGTCGGCGGAGTCGTGTGTGGACCGGTGGGTCCATATCGATCATCGAGGCGCGCGCATCAAGGGCGTCCTCATCGATGTCGTACATCTGGATGTGGCCGACGGCCGACGAGTAGGTCTCCGTGTCGCGAGAGACGGTGACGACGTCGGCATACCGGGTGACGTTCCAGAAGCCAGCCTGGCTGTCGGTCCCTTCGACCCACGACAGGCCGTCGCGCTCGCGCATTGCCGTGAAGGCGGCTTGAGGGATGCCGTTGGCGAATTGGGCGGGGTCGGTTAGATCGATGCCTTCAACAAGGGGCAGGTTCTCAGGCAAGAAAGTTCCTCACGATTTCATTGAAAGATTCGGGGTGCTCGATCGAACTGAGGTGGCCGGCGCCGCGAATTACGGCCAGTTCGCCGCGGGGCAGCGCTTCAGCGAGAGCCTCGGAGTAGGAGAGCGGCGTTTCCTCGTCATGCTCGCCACAGACGACAAGGCATGGATTGGGTATGGAGGGCACGATCGCAGACGCGTCGTGATGGGCAATGGTGGAAGATGCGTGCCGCAGGGCTGACTCGGTGACTTGACCGAAGGCGGTGACGAGTTTGCTGCGGACGTCGTCGACGAGAGGGTCGGCGACGATGGCGTCGATCGCTGCGGCCGCAAGATCAACCGGGCTGCCCCCGCCGTCGATTGGAGCCAGCCATTCGGTGAGCCATTCGATGGGGTTGGCTCCGAACGCCAGACTTGTGTCCGCGAGCACCACTCGTCCGATTCGTTCGGGTGCGACACCGAGCGCGTAGAGCGCATGCATGGCCCCGAGCGACAGGCCGACGAGGTCGGCCAGGGGCACCTCGAGTGCATCGAAGAACTCGATGACCCTCGTGCCGAGTTCGGTGGGGGTCAGCGATTCGCTCGGCTGACCGCCGTAGCCGGGGGCATCCAGGGCAATACAGCGAAACTGATCTGACAGTCCTGCGAGTTGGGGATCCCAGTAGTGACGGGTACCGACGATCGGATGCAAAAAGACGACCGGTCGGCCAGCCCCCTGCTCGACCCAGCTGAAGGAATTTCGATGATGCTCCACTCGTCCATGCTGATCACGAGATGAGCGAGGAGCGTGCCCGACTTCGGGTGTGTCAGGCATCAGCCGATGACGAACGGGTCGCGGGTGGCGCCTTCGAGTTCGACCCAGACCGTCTTTGTTTCCAGAAACTCGTTGATTGCTTCGAGACCGTTGTCGCGGCCGTAGCCGGACTGCTTGGTTCCTCCGAACGGCACCAGCGGGCTCACATTGCGATAGGTGTTGATCCAGACCATGCCGACGTCGAGCTTGCGGGCCATGCGGTGCGAGCGGCGAACGTCGACTGTCCATACACCGGCGGCCAGGCCGTAGTCGCTGTCGTTGGCGAGGGCGATGGCTTCGGCTTCGTCGGCAAACGTCTGGATCGTCAGCACAGGGCCGAAGACCTCTTCACGCACGATTGTGGTTTGGTTGGTGACATTGGTGATGACGGTGGGCCGCACGAAGCGGCCGCCGAGATCCGGGTCGACCACACCGCCGGCGGCAATGGTGGCGCCTTCGGCTCGGGCTTGGTCGATCATCGAGATGATGCGGTCGCGTTGGGCGTCGGATGCTGCCGGGCCCATCTCGGTGGCGATGTCGGCAGGGTCGCCGAGCTTGATTGTGGCGGCGCGGGCGATGATGCGACTGATGATTTCATCGGCGATGCCCTCCTGGACGTACGCCCTGGATCCGGCGACGCAGGTCTGGCCGCTGGCGGCGAAGATGCCGGCAAGGATGCCATTTGTGGCGGCATCGGGATCGGCATCGTCGAATACGATTTGTGGCGATTTGCCGCCCAGTTCAAGGACGAGCGGAGTGAGGTTTTCTGCTGCGGCACGCGCCACGTGGCGAGCGGTGGCGCCGCCGCCGGTGAACGTAATCTTGTCGATGCCAGGGTGAGCGCTGATCGCCGCGCCGACCTCGCCACCACCGGTGACGATGTTGATCACGCCAGCCGGGAACCCGGCCTCCGTGGCTCGCTCGGCCAGCAGGAGCGCCGTAACCGGGGTGATGTCGGATGGCTTGACGACTGCGGTACATCCTGCGGCCAGCAGGGGAGCAAGTTTCCATGTCAGCAGCGATAGCGGCGAGTTCCACGGGATGATTGCGCCGACGACACCGACAGGCACCTTCTCGGTGTAGACGAGAAAGTTGCTTGCCGGATTGGGGAGCTTCTCGCCGCTGATCTTGTCGGCCTGGCCCGCGAAAAAGTCGTAGTAGCTCTGCAGGCCCTTGGCCTGAGCACCGGTCTCGCGAATGATCTTGCCGTTGTCTCGGCTTTCAACCTGGCCGAGCATTTCCGCATCGCGGGTGAGGAGTTCACCGAGCTTACGCATCAGACGCCCCCGCTCGGCGGCGGGCATAGTGCCCCACTCACCTTCGAATGCGGCTCGAGCGGCCTTTACCGCAACGTCGACCGCAGCCGGGTCGTCGGCCACCTCAGCCCAGACCTCGCCGGTGAAGGGGGTGGTGGTCGCCATGCGGAGATCATTTGGGGAAGCGACGTAACCGCCGTCGATCCAGTTGTCGTAGGTCTCCATCAGGTCTCCTCCGCGATCTGAATTGCACCGCTCGGGCACTTGTCGACGACGATTTCGGCTCGGGGGCGGAGCAGGTCCCGCTCACCCACGAACACGGAGATGTTTTCGTCGTCATCGATCCGAAACACCGTCGGCTCCAAGAGTTCGCATTGGCCGACACCAATGCAGGCCTCAGAATCGAGCGTCAATCGAACGGTGTCGTTGACGTCCGCTTCGGTACTCATCGCGGCTCCATTCCCACGGACAGGACGCCGTGGACAAAGTTGGAAGGCGCGTGAACGGGTGCTTGGGTCATTGTCAGGCCAAGCCCGCGGGTCGCCATTTCTTCAAGCAGTACTTGAATTTCCATCCGAGCCAGGAAGGCCCCGAGACAGAAGTGAGGTCCGCCGCCACCGAAGGCGAAGTGTGGGTTGTCTTCGCGGCCGATGTCGAAGGAGAACGGTTCTTCGAAC
Organism: Acidimicrobiaceae bacterium; assembly: GCA_018699415.1. Classification (GTDB taxonomy): domain Bacteria; phylum Actinomycetota; class Acidimicrobiia; order Acidimicrobiales; family Aldehydirespiratoraceae; genus JAACCU01. The sequence goes on along the minus strand of JABIQM010000275.1, from coordinate 353 downwards.
ACATCGGGGTCGCGGTTGGCGGCGGCATACCACATGACGACCTTGTCGCCTTTGGCGATGCTGGTGCCAGCCAGTTCGGTGTCTTCGGCCGCGGTGCGACGCATGTGCAGCACCGGGGTTGCCCAACGGATGACCTCGTCGACGGCGTTTGCCATGAGCGACGGATCCGCGACCAAGCGGTCCCACTGATCGGGGTTCTCGGCGAACGCCATTGCGGCATGCGTCATGGCCGTGCGAGTGGTTTCGTTGCCGGCGAAGATCAGCACGTGGAAAAAGTTGCGGTACTCGGCCTCCGAGAGACGGTCTCCGTTTTCTTCGGCGAGCACGAGTTGGGTGACGATGTCTTCCTGGGG
>JABIQM010000129.1 GCA_018699415.1 Acidimicrobiaceae bacterium | reverse complement strand
TGTGCCCCTGATGCTTCTATGTCCCTGAATTTCTACGGAACTCTATGTCCCTGAATTTCTACGGAACTCTATGTCCCTGAACTTCTACGGAACTCTATGTCCCTGAACTTCTACGGAACTCTATGTCCCTGAACTTCTACGGAACTCTATGTCCCTGAACTTCTACGGAACGGAGCCTAGACCCCGATAAGACAGCGGCCAACGGCTGGAGGAACCAGTTTTATCGCTCAACGGCAGTTCGGTTTCCGATGGTATTGTTGAAGCGATGACACGGGTTGTGACGGTCGGCGCGGCCCAACTGGGACCAATTGCTCGCGACGAGTCGCGCTCAACAGTGGTTCAGCGACTGCTCCAACTGCTCCGTGAGGGAGCGTCTGCCGGCTGTGATCTGGTGGTCTTCCCCGAGCTGGCGCTTACGACCTTCTTTCCGCGCTGGTACCTAGAGGACGAGGACGAGAAGAACTGGTTCTACGAGACCGAGATGCCGGGACCCGACACCCAGCCGTTGTTCGACGAGGCCCGTCGACTTGGTGTCGGATTTTGCCTTGGCTACGCCGAGCTCACAGCGGATGGTGGCCGCAACAACGTCTATCTATTGGTTGATGGCACCGGCGCAACTGTCGCAAAGTTCCACAAGGTGCACATCCCGGGCCACGGCGGCTATGAGCCGGATCGCCCGTTCCAGCATCTCGAGCGCTACTACTTCGACGAAGGGCAAGAGGGCTTCACGGCCTGGCCGGCGTTTGATGGTCTGGTCGGCATGGCGCTCTGCAACGACCGCCGTTGGCCGGAGACCTACCGCGAGATGGGACTTCAGGGCGTTGAGATGGTCCTGATCGGATACAACACCCCGCTGTATTACGCACCCGACCCCACTCAGAATGCTTTGGCGTCGTTCCACAATCATCTCGTGATGCAGGCCGGGGCCTATCAGAACGGCACCTGGGTGGTCGGCGTGGCCAAGGGCGGAACCGAAGAAGGGGTCGAGTCGCTCGCCCAGTCGGCGATTTACGCTCCATCGGGTCAGATCGTGGCCCAAGCCGTCACCATCGGCGACGAACTTATTGTCGCTCGTTGTGACCTCGACTTGTGTCAGGACTACAAAGAGACCTTGTTCAACTTCGGCCTCTATCGTCGGCCCGAGGTCTACGGCCGTATCACCGGCCAGAAGGGCGTTATCCGCCCCAGCGCAACCACGCGCCTCGACGACTGAGTCGACATGGCCGGAAGCATTCTCGGTACCAGGGTTCTGCGCTCGGACGACCCCCGATTCTTACGGGGCGATGGTCGCTACATTGCCAACATCGCTCCGGCCAACGCAGGACACGTCACCTACGTTCGGTCGCACCTCGCTCACGCCCGAATCCGATCGATCGACGTCACAGCTGCATCGACCGCTCCTGGAGTTGTCGGGGTTTCACCGCCGTCGACGCGTTGTCGCACCTCGGCGTTCGTTACTTCGACATGCCACTGACCCCCCAAAAAAGTCTGGTGGGCCATCGAGTCGGCCGACCGATGACCGCAACCGACATCGAAACGAATTGAGAGACCCATGCACCACGCTCACAGCGGCTTGCTGAATCCCGAATATTACGTACCGGGCTTGCCGGTTGACTATGTCGCCACCCGGTACGGGATCGCCCCCGACGAGATCGCCAAACTTGGGTCAGCCGAAAATCCTTACGGCGCGTCGCCCCTCGCTCGCCAAGCGGTGGCTGACGCTCTCGATCGGCTTCACCTTTATCCCTCGTGGACGGCCGAGCCGCTGCGGGAGAAGATCGCAGAAACCTACGGCTATGAACCAGCCAACGTGATCTGCGGGGCCGGCGAGACCGAAATCATCTCGCTGATCATCCGCGCATTCTGTGAACCCGGCGGCAAAATCTTGATGCCCGGACCGTGCTTTCCGCTTTACCACCTGTTCGCCGAAGCCGAGGGCCGTGTGCCGGTTCTCGCCCACCAGGCCACCGACTGGGCCACGATGGCGCTCGATGTCGACGCGTACATCGAGGCCATCGACGACGACACCCGAATCGTATTCATCACCAACCCACACAGCCCTTCGGGAACGTGGATGACCGAGACCGACGTGCGCAGGGTCATCGAAGCAGCACCCCAGGCGCTCGTGGTCCTTGACGAGGCCTATGTGCACTACTCAGAAACGCCTGGTTACGTGCACCTCGCCGGCGAGTACGAACATGTCGCCGTGCTCCGCACCTTCTCCAAGGTGTTTGGCCTGGCGGGGCTCAGGATCGGCTTCGGCGTGGCCCCGCCGATGGTCATCGACGCACTCTTGGCGATCAAGACCACATGGAATATGGGACAGCTCCAAATCGCAGGCGCAGTCGCCGCACTCGACGATCATGATCATCTCGATCGGACCATAAAGACCATCGTCGAGAGTCGATCGTATGTGCAGGGTCGGTTCGAAGAGCTCGACCGGTTCCGGATGGTCCCCGATAGTCGCTCGAACTTTTTCCTCATTGAGATTCTTGATGCCGATACCGATTCGAACCGCATCTTCGACGGGTTGCTCGAACGGGGTGTGATCGTCAAGGACGGTTCTGTGTCGTTCCGCGGCCTCGGCAAATCGTTTCTTCGCAGCGATCTCAACTTCACACAGCACATGGACCACCTTGTGGACGCGCTGGCCGACATCCCGTGAGGGAGGCAGAATCGCCGAGCAACGCCTCGGCCGACTTAGCGTCGTTTTTGACCGCCCTCGCCAACCGGATCGAGGCCGTTAACCCAGCGCTACTGCGACAGGCCGATGACGCATTGCTCGACACTCTCGGCTGCATCGTTTTCGGTGCCGACCAGCCGTGGACGAAGGCAGCACACCGCCATGCTCTGGCCACCGGCGGCGATGGGCGATGCACGGTGGTCGGCGCCGATCGTTGCACGACGCCGGCGATGGCTGCGTTCGCCAACGGCGCCGCCGCCCACGCGTTCGAACTCGACGATGTACACGAGGAAGCAATCAATCATCCGGGCGCCGTCGTCATACCCGCGGCGCTGGCCGTAGCCGAACACGTCGGAGCGTCGGGTCACGACCTCCTCGAGGCGATCGTCGTCGGCTACGAGGCCATGGGCAGGGCCGGAATCGCAGTCGGTCCAACATCGCACATGCTGAGCGGCTTTCATCCGACCTCGATGTCGGGCGTGTTCGGATCGGCGACTGCCGCGGCCAGGCTGCTCGGCTTCGACGCCGAGCAACTCAACCACGCCTTCGGCATCGCCGCGACCATGGCCAGTGGGACCATGGAGTTCGTCTCGTCGGGGGGCATGACCAAGAGGATCCACGCGGCGCGAGCGGCCGAAGGTGGCGTGACTGCGGCGATGCTGGTGGCAAACGGTCTCGAAGGGCCGTTGGACGGACTTGCCGGTACCTATGGGTTCTGTCAGATCTTCACCGACGAGCCCCGGGCCGACCTACTCACCGAGCAGCTCGGCGAGCGGTGGATGCTCGACGAAATCACGGTCAAGCCGTATGCCGCCTGCAGCGACATTCACCCGATGATTCAGGCAGCAGCCGAGCTCCGAACAATTCATCGGATCGTTCCGGACCGCATCGTCAGGATCGACGCCGAAGGACCCACCAAGGCTGCCACCCAGAATGACATTGATGGCACAGTCTCGGTGATGGCGGCGCAGTACTCCGCTCAATTCAACATTGCCGCAGCACTGATCGCCGACCCGTCAGATCCCGCCACCTACGACCCCGCTAACCTCACAAACCCTGCGCTGGGCGCACTGCAGGCCAAGGTGGCGACGGTCACTGCGGCCGCTGAGTTCGACGAGACCTACGCCTGGAAAGTGGGCGGACGGGTGCGGATAACGCTAGATGACGGCTCTGTGCTGGAGCGCACCGTCATCGGACAGAAGGGATCGATGCATTCGCCGTTGACGCCGGCTGAACTCGACCAGAAGTTCACCGGCCTCGTCGGAGCCCACCGCGCCCGGCATCTGACCGCGGCTATTCGTACCCTCGGCGCCGCCGACATCGACAGCCTGTCGTCGGCGCTGCGTCAAACCGAGTAGGTGTTCGCAGGTGCCATGAGGGCACCGTGGTTTAGCACGTGGGGCCGGCCGGTCGATTGAAGGAGGGCTGGCTCCTATCGTTAATATGTGGCCGTAGCAGGATGACGTAAGGACGCACGCAGAATGGGAAAGTTCGCAACCGCTCACCCAGGGGCCAGGGCTGGGTTCTTCTCTAACGCCTTGTCTGCGGTGGAAGCGATGTACGACGCGGGACTCACCGACGGGTTGCCGGTCGTGCCACCAACCGAAGACCTGGTATCTGAAATGCTGTCAGGCGGGCAATGGCGCGCCGAGGACAACCTGTTGATTGAAACCACGCGCGACACTGAGGTGACCGCATACCAAGCCGCCGTCTGCGCGGTGATGGCCGGAGCGAGACCCGAATACTTTCCGGTGATCGGTGCCACCCTCCAAGCCATGAGCGATCGCAGTTTCTTCCTTCACGCTCCGACAACGAGTACTGGCGGGGCGACCATCATGATCGTCGTGAGTGGACCGATAGCCAGCGAGCTAGGGATCCACGGCAAAGAGAACCTTTTTGGTCCGGGGTTCCGGGCAAATGCGACGATCGGCCGCACGATCCGGCTTGTGCAAATGCAGTGCCTGAACGCACTACCGGGCGCGCTCGACAAATCGACCCAGGGCTGGCCCGGCAAGTTCAGCCTTTGTTTCACTGAACATAACGAGATCAGTCCGTGGGAGCCGATCCACCAGGCCATGGGCTACGACGCAAACCAGTCAACGGTCACGATCTTCGCAGCCGAGTCCGGGCACAATATATGCAACCACGGCGCATCGAATCCCGAGCCGCTGCTGGCTACCTTCGCCGACGCCATGGCTGCACTTGGCAGCTTCAGCCCGGGCCGATCGGTCGTCGTTTTTGCCCCTGAGCACGCGGCGAAGCTGGCAAAGCTCAGCCGGCGTGAGGTGCAGGACTTCCTCTTCGAACATGCCGTTCGGGACCTTGCAACCCTGAAACGCACGGACAAGATCGAGAACGACCCAAACGGCAAGGACGATTGGCAGGGGGAGTGGGCGGCCGCCGGCGATACCACGATTTACCCTGGCGACGACGAGATCATGGTCCATCGCGGTTGGTCTGCCGACGACATCATGGTGTTGGTCGGGGGCGGGCTTGCCGGCGGTCACTCAATGTTCTTTCCATCGTGGAGCCGAGGGCGTAGCAGTCCGTTTGTAACCCAGGAGGTTCACTCATGAGTACCGAGATGTTGCTGCTTGATCCGCGGCCGCCGGTGCCCGAACCCGACGAGGGTCCGGCCGAACGCCTCGACACCCTGGACGGTGCCGTCATCGCTCTTGTCCACAACGGCAAGACACACGGACGGGAACTGATGGAGATGGTGATCGAGGAGCTGAAGCAACGTTGGTCGATCGCCGGTGTCGTCCACCTCGGACCCCCAAGTCCGGGCTACGGCGGCGATGCCGATGATGCGAAGCCGGTGGCCGAAGAGGTGATGGCTGCCATATCTGCGGTCGGTGATTGAGGTAGCTGCTCGTCGGGCAGTGTGTTCGACGCCATCATCTTCGAGAAGCTCGGCGTACCCGCCGTCCCAATCGTGACAAAACCATTCGCTCCGACAGCCAAGGCAATCGCTGAAATGCACGGTCTGACCGACTACACCTTCGTAGCGGTCGATCATCCGATTACCAGCCTCGACGATCACGAGTTGCAAGAACGAGCCAAGGTGGCAGCACCACTCGTCGAAGCCGCGCTGTTGAAGCAAGACGATTGATCAGCCGGGCTTCGGCCTCGAATAGAACAGGAACGGCGACGGCATCGCTGCGTTCATCGGGCGGTCCTCGTTCTTCTGCCCGGTAGTGATTCGTTCGGTAGTGTCGTGCAAAATCTGTTCACGCATACCTCAAATCAACTCAAACAAAGGTCCACTTCATGCTCTTTGCCGTCCGAAAGATCCTTATCTGTGTCGACGAGACCTACTTCGATCGGGGCGCGACCCAGGAGACTCCTGCCCTGAAGGGCGCCATCGCTGCGGTTGTCAGCAATCCCTATGTGGGGGCCTACGTCGAAGATCTGAGTCCGGCTGGTGATGAGTTGGGTGCGCTGGGCGAGGGTCTTGGTTCGAGACTTATCGACTATCTCGGTGGCGATGCCTCTGCGATCCAGAGTTATGGCAAAGGAGCGATCGTCGGCAGCGGAGGCGAGATCGAACACGGCGCTATGTGGCACAAGCCCGGTGGCGAGGGCATGCGCAGGGCGATTGGTCGGGGCGAAGCCATCGTGCCGTCAACGAAGAAGGTTGGTCCAATGGGCGCACGACTTGATGTCCCCCTGACACATCTTGGCTGGTCCTACGTGGCGAGCCACTACGACGCGATCGAGATGGGCGTGCCCGACGGGCCACGGCCCGATGAGATGGTGCTCATTCTCGCAATGGCGACCGGTGGCCGAATCAACGCCCGTCTCGCCGGCGGGTTTACCCTTGCTGACCGTGACCGGCCGGACACACCGGCATGAGAATCGCATTCTTTGGCTTGGGCAGAATTGGGTGGCACATGGCCGCTCGCCTGGCGAACGACGAACTTGGTAACTAGCTAGTGGTCTTAGACGTGGTCGATGCAGTAGTGCATAGCTGGACTGATGACCATGGTGGCTCGGCGGCGACGTCGGTTGCCGAAGCCGTCGACGTCATCGCCAGCGGTGCGGTGTGGATCGATCACTCCACGATCTCGGCAGATGGCGCATGGCAGTACGGTGAAGCGCTGCGCACTCAGGGCGCTGAGTTCCTTGATGCGCCGGTTTCTGGCGGTGTCGGCGGTGCCCGCAACGGTTCCCTGACCGTGATGGTCGGCGGTCAGACAGCGGCATTCGAACGCATGAAACCGACAATGGCGGCCTATGCCGGACGGGTCACCCTTATGGGTGAGTCCGGGGCCGGCCAGATCACGAAGATGACGAATCTGATCTGTGTCGTCGGACTTGTCCTCGACGAGGCGAAGGCCATGGGTATCTCGCTTCCGGCGACTGCGCTCGTGGGTCGATTTCTCTCCGATGTCGACGCACTCGGGGGCGCCGACCTCGGCTGGTGCAGCCTCATGATGCGCCAACGCCAGTTCGTACCCGAATCCACCGAGCAACCCGAAGGGAAGTAGCTGAGATGTCGTTCGTCGACGAATGCAAAGAAGTCTCCGAACCGGTATGGGGGTTATGGCTACACCACCCGTGGACCGAGGCACTTTTCGCGGGGCAACTATCGGATGAACAGTTCCGGTACTGGCTGATTCAGGACCTTCCTTACCTCGGGCAGAACATCACAGAGATGATCTACCCCAAGGTGCCAGCCACCAGTCCCTTCGTGGAGCTCTCGCGTGAGTATGCGGTTCGTGCCGAAACGAGTCGAGTCGAGCGGGAAGCGATCGGTGACCTCGGATCGTTCGCCCTTTCAAGGTTTGCGGCGCGACCGACCCGCGATGCGGCCATCAACTTCTGGATCCGTACCGCGCACGAGGGCACCTTTGGCGAGCTGTGCGCGGCGCTCTACGTCTGTTATTCATTTGCGGATACATTCGGCACGCGCTTTCGCAGTGATGCGCCTACGGGGCTTCCGGCGCTGCAGCAGGCCTGGGTCGAGCAGTGGGTGGACCCTTACTTTGAAGAGATCCACGAGTCGGTGCGCGACGGCCTGGACGAAGCCGGAGCGAACGCCTCAGAGTCCGAACGGGAACAGATGAAATGGTTGTTCCTTCGGGGAACCCAACTTCAGATCGCAACTTTCGATGCTGCGTGGAAACTCTCGGATCCGTGGCCCGGCGAAAGCGACCAAGCGAGTGGGCCGGTCGCAAGCGCCCCTTGGTTGTGATGGTCCGATGACTCAGTTTGATCGTGGCCTTGAGGCTAGAAGAAGAGTTTTGGGCGACAAATACGTCGATAAGGCACTCCTCGGTTCAGATTCCTTTAATCAAGATTTCCAGAGGTTGGTAACCGAGTATTGCTGGGGCGAAGTTTGGACTCGTTCAGCGCTAAGCGACAAGCAACGAAGTCTTAATAACCTATGTATTCTTGGCGCTCTTAATAGATCACATGAGTTTAAGACACACTTTAGGGCGGCCATTAACAATGGGTGCACTTTAGAGGAACTCAGTGACTGTCTCATACAACTTGCTATCTATGCAGGCATTCCAGCAGGAGTTGAAGCCTTTCGATTAGCACGAGAAGTGCTGGATGACGAAGGAATCATTCCAGAATAATTCGACAACTGCAAAGAGAAAGACTAGCAATAGAATATCCGAAGATTTGATACCTGCTGTCACCCTAACTGGAGTGCGATTCTCTACAAAGTAATGCTCCCAGCCTCGGTGCCATAGCTGATGCTTGCTTTCAAGTTGGCAGCAGCTTCTATCGTTGGATCAACCGTCAGTGAAATATCAATAGGACTTCGTGGTGGAGTTGGGCGTCAGATCTTGCTTTATGCACAACAAACTCATACCGATCTCCCAAAAATGTACTGCGCAATCATTGGAGCAGGATTTCTTGGCCTCGTATTTATTAGTGCTATTGGCTCGATATAGCGCATTCTGCCGGGTTCGTCCCACAGGGCGGAGCAGGTCTCATGAAGTTGGGAACTGATCGTCTAGCTGGCCGGACAGCAGAATGACCCGATGAGGGAGACGAGCATCCGGATCGTGGCGATCCTGGTGGGCCTGGTCGTGTTCGGCGTCGGGATCGGTGCCCTGTTCCTGGCAGATCTGGGCGTCGGACCGTGGGACGTCCTTCATGACGCCGTTGCCGGCCTCGTCGACCGGCAACCCGGCACCGTGATCGTAGGGCTGGGTCTCCTGCTACTGGGCCTGGTCGCAGTGCTGCGTCAGCCCGTCGGGCCGGCGACGGTTGCCAACGTGGTGATCATCGGCTCGACGGTGAACCTGCTGTTGGCCGTGGTGGAGCCACCGTCATCACTGGCGGTAAGGGTGGTTCTGGTTGTCGCTGCGCCAGCGTTGGTCGCCTTCGGTTCGATGCTCTACCTGGGAGCCGGCCTGGGAACAGGGACACGCGACGGGCTCATGACGGCACTGGTCGACACAGGGCTCAGCATCCGGACCGCCCGGACCAGCCTGGAGGTGACCGTCCTACTGGGCGGGGGCCTACTCGGCGGCTCCTACGGCATCGGCACGCTGGTGTTCGCCATGCTGGTCGGCCCGCTGCTCCAGTTGTTCAGGCAGAGGGTCTGGGCCGGGTATAGCGAGCCGGCCGGTTGGGTCTACCGCCGCGGGAGTTGAAGGACCTGCGGATGATCGGTTCCGGCTTCGAGGCTACGGTGACGCCATGGCCCGGGTCGGTGTGCTCACCAGCGGGGGCGACTGTCCCGGTCTGAATGCCGTCATCCGGGCGGTGGTCCGCCGAGGCGAACGCCACTGGGGCGACGAGCTGGTGGGTTTCCACGACGGGTGGGCCGGGGTCATCGAGGGACGCTGGCAGTCGCTCGACGTCGAGGCCATGCGCGGCTACCTGGCCAGGGGCGGCACCATGCTCGGCACCTCGCGGATCCACCCGTGGATGACTGACGACGGCGTGGACCGGGCCAGGGCGACCATGGCCGACATCGGGCTGGACGCCCTGATCGTCATCGGCGGAGAGGGATCACTGGCGACCGCCCATCGCGCACACACCGAAAGCCTGGTCCCGGTAGTCGGGGTGCCCAAGACAATCGACAACGACGTCCCCTGCACCGAGCAGACCTTCGGGTTCGACACTGCGGTGTCGATCGCCACCGAGGCCATCGACAGGCTCCACACCACCGCCGAGTCCCATGACCGGGTCATGGTCGTCGAGGTGATGGGCCGTCACGTGGGACACATCGCCTCTTGGGCCGGCATCGCAGGCGGGGCCACGGTCACCCTGATACCCGAGCACCCGTTCGATATCGCCGCCGTGGCCGAGATCGTGAGGAAGCGCCACGAACGGGGCCGTTACGCCTCGATCGTCGTCGTGGCCGAAGGTGCCCGTCCCGCACCTGGGACCATGGATCTGGACGAACCGGAGGTGGACCGCTTCGGGCACAAGAGGTTGGGTGGCATCGCCGTGGCGGTTGCCTCCGAACTCGAGCAACGCACCGGATACGAGACCCGGGTGACGGTCCTCGGCCACGTCCAGCGCGGGGGGAGCCCGACCGCCTACGACCGGGTGCTGTCGAGTCGCTACGGCGTGGCGGCCATCGATGCGGTGCACGAGGGCGGCCTGGGAGACATGGTTGCGCTGCAGGCGGGCCACATCACCCGTGTTTCGCTGGCCGACGTCATGGGCCACCTCAAGATGGTCGACGACCGCCTCTGGGATGTCGCCAATGCCCTCTTCGAGGCGCGTCTGGACGGTCGGCCCCAGGCCCATGACGACGGCGGGTCCGCTTCGCCGTAGTCGCCCCACGGCACCTAGCGTTCTGCGGAGCACAGGAGGTCCGGACCCGGACCGCGGGGAGCCCGGATGTCGTCCAACCAGGGGTTGCCGCCCGTCGAGCGCCGGGCATGGATCGCCCTCAGCGTGTCGACCATGGC
>JABIQM010000270.1 GCA_018699415.1 Acidimicrobiaceae bacterium | reverse complement strand
CACAACGGCGCCGATCAAGAACACAATGAAAGCGCCGTTGAGAATAAAGAACATGAACTCGGGGGTGGATCCTGCGAGCGTGAATCCGGTGTCGTTGATGATGAACCAGAGCTGATTGAACACGGCCGCGGCGAACAGGCCGGTGAGGCCGAGCGCCCAGAGCCCATTTGACCGATCACCAGTCTTGATCGACCACTCAGCCCACTGAACCGTAAAGATCGACATGATCATGGTCCAGAAGATCCAGCCGGACGGGCCGAGCTCGACGACACCCTCAGGGAACCAATCGGCACCGGCGAGACTGGCGTTGGAGCGCTCAATCAGATACACGGCGAGCAGACCGATATAGGTCATGAACGCTGCGCCAGACCCGAGCATCGCCCCGACGAGAGCGGTACGGGGCCGACGCGCTGGGGCGGCTGGAAGCGAAGTGGTGGTGGTAGCCATCAGGCGTCGACCTCCTCATCGGCGAGGTCAAGAAGCGGAGCCTCGGACACGACCTTCGCAAGCGGTTCGGCGAAGTTGCCGACGGGCGGGGCCGACGTGGTGGCCCATTCGAGCGTGTGACCGCTCCACGGGTTGTCACCTGGGGCGTCACCCGGATTTCGTTTGCTTGAGACAACGGCGGCGATCACGCCAATCGCGCCCAGCGCCACGAGCACTGCGCCGATCGCAGAAACAAGCGACATGGCGTTGACAACGCTGTCTTCGGTATCGAAGAGCATCAAGTTGGGGGCATCAACGAAGCCGGCGACAACTTGGGGGGCACCGAGGAGCAATGCTCCAGCTATAAAGCCAAGCATCACGAGACGGCCAAGACCCGACGGTAGGAAATCGCCACCAATCTTGGGGGCCCAGAACCAGATGCCCGCAAGTGCTGCGGTAATGGCAGCGAGAGCAGTGAGGTTCATGAGACCGCCATGAGCGCTGGTGCCGATGAGATCGAACGGCTCGATGACCTTCATCGCACCGCAAATAACGGCGACCAACAAGCTGACCCCGGCTCCGAGCGCTCCGAGAAGGTGAGCGGCCGGGAGACCAGCAGGCGCATCACCGGCGGCCAGCGTCGCAACAGCCCCGCCAATGAGGGCAAAGACCGGCAAGACGATGCCGATACCGAAAGCGATGTAGAGGATCTCGTCACTGGTGTTGGCGAAGTAGGGCTGCGACCAGCCACCCACCGATAGCAAGCCGAATAGCCCGATGAAGGCAACCATGGGCCGGTGCGCAATCTGGCGAGCGCCCGCTGCCACGGGAACGATTGACCCGATGATCCCGAGAGCCGGAATTGCGATCGCGTAAATCTGCGGCTGATCAAGGATCCAGGCGAGCTGCGCATACATCGCATCGCTTCCTTCGGGGTTTCCGAAGGTGAGAGGGCCACCACGGAGATCGGTGTACATGATCGCTAGGTTTGCGACGGCGATCGGGAGGGTCAGCAGCCAGACGGCACAGGCGACAAGCATCGACCAGGCAAACAGCGGGACCCGCATGAGGTTCATACCGGAGGTACGCAAAGAGATGACCGTCGTGGCCACACAGATCGCGCCAAGAAGCAACGACACAACGACCATGCCAGTGCCAAGCAACGTGAGCGCAATGGCATCGGCCTCATCACCACTCACCCCGTCGAGCGCACCCCAGCCGCCACCGGCGAGTACGGAGACAACGGTGATGCCGGTGCCGAGGACGTAGCCCCAGCCAGCGGCAAGTGCAGCGCGTGGGAAGGCAATGTTGCTAGCGCCTACCTGCATCGGCACGACCACCATGGCCAAGCCGAGCATCAGTGGCGCCGCCACCATCAGCACGAGAGCAAATTGGTACAAGCCCCACAGCTGGAAATAGCCATTGTCGCCACCGAATATGTCGACGCTGCTGGCATCGACCTGTTCGAAGCCGATCAGCACGCCGACAATGGTCGTGACTAGGAGCATGAGCAATGAGGCATGGATCCATGTGCGACCAATGCGCTTGTGGTCGCTGGTCGCGAGCCAGTCGTAAAGCCCCGTTGCAGGACTCGACGCTAAGTTGATTGGTTGGGGTTCCATGGCCGGCGGTGGCTCGGTCATCGTCATCGTTGTAGAGGTCCTCCGACCGCATCGGTGAGCGCGCGCTCACGTTGCGGGTGCAAAATCGTACGCGTATGACCCAGACAGCTCAGGCACATACAGGGCGTGAGCCTACAGTGCTATGGGCCGACCGCAGGAAACCGGGCGGCAGGAATATCAGACACCGTTGCGGACAATCTCGTCGAGTGCCATCGCTCCGAACAGGAGCGTGATGTAGCTGATCGAATATCCGAACATCCGCATGGCAACTTTCGGGTCTGGGTTCCGCAGCACTTGCACCGCCATCGCAGTAAAGATGGCGCCTAGCACAACGGCGCTCACGATGTAGATCGCACCCATGTCGGCGACCGGCGCGAAAACCAAGGTAAGCGCCCACAAAACAAGCGTGTAGAGAAGCATCCGCACGGCGACGGTGCGAATCGTCTCCACCACGGGGAGCATTGGCACGTCGGCCGCGGCGTAGTCATCGCGATAACGGATGGCCAGCGCCCAGAAGTGTGGGGGTGTCCAATAGAACATGATGGCAAAGAGCACAATCGGTGCCCAGTCGAGCGAGTTCGTGACTGCCGACCAGCCGATCAAGACCGGCGCGGCACCAGCGGCACCGCCGATCACGATGTTTCGCTTCGACGTTCGTTTCAACCAGATGGTGTAAATGAAGACATAGAAGAGCGTTGCGGCGATAGCGAGCACGGCCGACAAAAGGTTCACAAAGCCCCACAGCCAGATGAATGATGCGATCTCAATCGCCGTGGCAAAAACAAGCGCCTCGCGTGGGGTTACTTCGCCGGTGACAAGTGGACGACCCTTGGTGCGCTCCATGAGCGCATCGATGTCTTGGTCGATGTACATGTTGTAAGCATTCGCCCCGCCGGCAGCGAGGGTACCGCCGACAACAGTGGCAACCATCAGCCAAACTGATGGCACGCCGTGGTCTGCGACGATCATGGTGGGGACCGTGCTGATGAGCAATAGCTCGATGATGCGCGGCTTCGTCAGCGCGATAAAAGCGAGAGCACGAGGCCGCGTGCGAACTTCAGTGGGGGCGGTCACCGCTTCAGGCTACGGCCGAGAGGGCGACATCAGCCAGCGGGCCGTAACGTCTCGGTATGGTCGACAAAGAGATCTCCCCCGAGCGTTATGCGCGCTACACCCGCTGGGCACTCTGGTCTCTCACGATCATCGTTGTGAGCGGCGGATCCGTGCGCCTCACCGGTTCCGGGCTCGGATGTTCGGACTGGCCGAACTGTGAAGAAGATCAGTTCGTCGCCTCCCTTGAGTACCACGCACTCATTGAGTTCGTAAACAGGCTGTTCACTGGGGTGGTCACCGTGGCGGTGATCCTCGCAATCCTTGGCTCGATCCGCAGGATCCCTCGCCGTCCCGACCTCGTTCGGTGGTCGTGGGGTCTCGTCGCTGGCGTTGGGGCTCAGGTGGTTCTGGGCGCAGTTCTCGTCAAGACCGATCTGGATCCACGCTTCACCATGGGCCACTTTCTTCTCTCAATGGTGTTGCTGTGGAACGCCACCGTCCTCATGCACAAGGCGGCGGACCCGACGCCGCAGTCCGCCCCGCCACGAATCCGACAAATAATCTGGGCTATCACGATCACTGGATCAGTTCTGCTCGTCAGCGGCACGATCGTCACCGGATCCGGTCCCCACAGCGGCAGCGACAAGGCCGAGGTAGCGGAACGGCTTCCGTTCCTCGTACGCGACGTCGCTCGCATCCACGCCATCGTCGCCATCATTGTGCTCATCATGATCGCCGCTCTTTGGCAACTAAGTAGCCGGGCTGGGCTCAGGGAGATAACCCGCCGTACGAAGCTCGTCGCGGCGCTCCTGATCGTGCAGGGCGCAGTCGGATATTGGCAATACTTCACCGGCGTTCCGGTGCAGCTCGTCGCCGTTCACATTACCCTCGCGTCCTTGACCTGGATCAGTATCGTGCGTCTCCAGCTCACTGCCCGATCACTCGTTACATGACCGCACCGGTCGCTACGCCCGACGTAGACCTCGACCAGTCGGTCTCATCCGAGCATCCGTGGAAAGTCGTCGTCTGGGATGACCCGGTCAACCTCATGACCTACGTGACCTTCGTATTCCGAAAGCTTTTCGGATTCTCAAAAGCCAAGGCCGACCAATTGATGATGCAGGTCCACATTGAGGGCCGAGCAGTCGTTTCGTCGGGCAATAAGGAAAAGGCCGAACTCGACGTTTTTCGACTCCACGGGCACGGGCTCTGGGCGACGCTCGAGCAGGATGCATGAGCGTGTTCCGACATCACCGCTTTCGTTGGGTCGACAATGTGATTCGGGTTGATCTCCCCACCGACGAGCAAGATCTTCTCCGCACGGTGCTGCCGCAGCTGCGCGAGATGTTGATGGCCGCCGATGACCCCGCCCTGCACCGTCTCAGCCCACCCTCACGCCCCGACGATGACGAAGCCGAGGCCACGTACCGCGGCATGGTTGACGACGACCTTCTCATCCAGCGCCTCGAGGCCATCGAGGTCGTGGAAGAAGGCATCGACGGTGTCGACCTCGACGAGGATGGGGTCGCCGCCTGGATGCAGAGCCTCAATGCCCTGCGTCTGGTGCTGGCTGCTCGGCTGGACATCGACATTCTTGGACATGACCCGATCGCGGACCTCGATGACGAGGACCCCCTCATGCCCATCGCTGCGCTCTATGAGTGGCTCGGGTTTCTTTTGGGCTCGCTGGTCGACGAGGCCATGGACGGGTTCGACGACTGAGTAGAGAATCACTGAGTAAAGAATGAGCGTTCAGCTCACCGGCCACCAAAATCCGCCGGCGGTGCCAGGCCCGGTGTGCGCCGCGATCGACGGGCCCACTCGGTATCGCACCATCTCGACAACCAAATCGGAGGCCCTCAGCCGTTCTTCGATGCCGACCGTGAACGGCAAGGTGGCATCGTCGGCCAGACTCACGGCAGCGCGAATCGGGACGCCGCCGGCAAGCATTGAGTCGGCCATGTGTTCGCAGAGTTCATCAATTGTGCGTCCTTCGCCAGTGACCTCAAGCCGGGTACCAACACCGCCGAGCACCATGATGGGCTCGTCGGGTCCGGCGCTCAGGCCAGTGGTATCGATACGTCCACCGGCGCGGGCGAACTCGAGCGCCTGAAGAATGAACGTGGTAGCAACATGAAGACCAAACGCTCGTGCCCGGTCAGCAACAGCTTCGGCGCTCGCGCCGGCGTCACGCACCGCAGCCGCTTCCCAAACGCACGCAGCGACCCCAAAGGACGCTGTTCCGGAATCGACAACGATGACCTTGGCATCGACCGTGTCTGCCGCCAGCATCGCGCTATTCACGGTGCCCGAAACATCGGCGCCGACATGGACCGACACAATCTCGGTGATCCCGCGTTTCTCAAGTGACCGATAGATCTCTGCGATAGCACCGGGGCTTGGCTGCGAAGTCGTGACCTCCGGGAGCACGCCGCCAACGATGCGAGCCCAGAAATCATCCGGATCAAGATCCACGCCCTCTCGATATTCCGTGCCATCGATCGCGACGACGATCGGGACGACGGTGACATCGAGTTGGTCGGCTAACGCTCTCGGGATCTGTGAAGCCGAATCAGTCACGATCCCAATCGTTGAGTTCTCGTTCACTGCTGCATCCCGTCGCTACGTTCTTTGCTCGTACGCTGCCACCTGCTCGGCTTTGGCGCGGAACCGCATGGCGATAACCACGGAACTGGCCGCTGCTGCGATCGGTAAAGCTGCCGTGGGCGTAACACCGCCGGGATTGGGAAGCTTCCGCTTCCACCACAAGAAACTGCAACCCACCCAGGTGGCGCTCGCCATCGTGGTTGCGACACGGGTGCGCTGGCGGAACCAGGGCAACGCCGACGTGGCGGCCGCGACGGCAACGTCAATCGGAAGGTAGACGGGAAAGGTGGCGATCACTTGGCCGAGCGATGTAGACACACCCTTGCCGCCGGGCCGCCCCGGTGGATAGCAGTGACCGACCACTGCCGCCGACGTGGCCACATGCGCACCGAGATCTCCAGCAAGCGCCGAGCCGACTTTGCCTGCAGTAGTCGCCTTGCTCACGTCCGCAGCCATGACCGCAGCCCCCCACCGTCTTCCGAGGACATGTGATGCGTTCATCGCCCCCGGGTTGCCAGTGCCTTGCGCCGAGAGATCGTTGCCCTCCCCGACACGGGAGGCAACGAGCCCCGCGCTGGGGGTGGCGCCAAGCGCATAACCGGCACAGCCCGCTGCCATAACTCGAAGAACCCGCATTGGTCCGCTCATCGACGCGACGGTAGTGCGTTGTATCCCGTAAACTGTCCGCTCGGTCGGATTGCCGACTGTCCTCACCGGAGCAATCCAGCGAGGAGGCCCCCTTCGTCCAGCGGCCTAGGACGCCGGCCTTTCACGCCGGTAACACGGGTTCGAATCCCGTAGGGGGTACGACGGTGCACGGGTTGTGAACTGAGGTTTACTCCCCTACCGTTTCAACTTCGCTTGATGATCTGATTCGTCGGAAACTTGAGCGAGTGGTCCTGTAGATCAGTTTGGAGTGATCGCCACCCTGTCAAGGTGGAGGCCGCGGGTTCAAATCCCGTCAGGACCGCCACGCAACCCCTATGGGGGTTGTACCCGGTCGGGTAGCTCAGTTGGCAGAGCGGCCGCCTGAAAAGCGGTAGGTCACCGGATCGACGCCGGTCCCGACCACATCTTCCAACGCCCCGACTTCAGGTCGGGGCGTTGGTCGTTTTCAGGCCATCAGCGCCTGATGACGCCTTCACGTACTGCCGCTTCGGCCACCCCGGCAGCCACCGCTAGTGCGACGCTCTTGTCAAACACCGAAGGCACCACATAGCGGGGATCAAGATCGTCCTCGTCTACACAGGCGGCGATCGCGTCCGCCGCCGCAACCTTCATCGATTCGGTGACCGAGTGGGCGTTCACATCAAGGGCCCCGCGAAAGATCCCGGGGAATGCCAGCACGTTGTTGATCTGGTTCGGAAAATCAGAACGACCCGTCGCCATCACTGCGGCGAGACCGTCTGCTTCCTCGGGTCGGATCTCTGGGTCGGGATTCGCCATCGCAAAGACGATCGGATCCTTGGCCATCTTCCGCACGTCCGATGCATCGAGCAGATTCGGGGCAGACACGCCGAGGAATACATCGGATCCTTCAAGCACCTCGCGAAGCGTGCCGGCTTTGCGTTCCTCGTTCGTGTTGTTGGCAAACCATTTCTTCGCCGAGTTAAGCCCATCGCGACCCGCGTGGACCGCGCCGAGACGGTCGACGCCCACGATGTGGCCCGCTCCCGCATCACGCAGAATTTTGCCGATGGCCAAGCCTGCGGCGCCCATGCCCGAAATCACGATGGAGATGTTTGCCAGATCTTTGTCCACAATCTTCAAGGCATTCTTCAGCGCCGCTAGGGCCACCACCGCCGTGCCGTGCTGATCGTCGTGGAAGATGGGAATATCGAGGGCTTCCTTGAGTCGGTCCTCGATCTCGAAACAGGCTGGCGCCGCGATGTCTTCCAGGTTGATACCACCGAACGTCGGGGCAATCCGGATGACCGTTTCGACAATCTCGTCGGGATCCTTGGTGTCGAGGCAAATGGGGAATGCGTCGACACCGCCGAACTCCTTGAACAGGAGGGCCTTACCTTCCATCACAGGCATCGCCGCAGCGGGGCCAATATCACCAAGGCCGAGCACGGCAGTGCCGTCGGAGACAATCGCCACGGTGTTCTTCTTGATTGTGTACTCGTGCGCCAACGCGGGCTCGTCGTGAATGCTCATACAGACACGAGCGACACCGGGCGTATAGGCCATCGCCAGGTCGTGAGCATCACCAACAGAACACAACGGCAGCACTTCGATCTTGCCGCCCTCATGGAGCCGATACGTGCGGTCCCACCAGTCGAGGACGTTGACCCCAACACACCCTCGGGCCACGTCGGCCAATTGGCGGCCGTGCTCCGCGCTGCGGGCGTGAATATCAATCTGGCGGGCGACCGTTGGACCCTTAGCCTCAAAACCCGTAGCGCCGGCAATGTTTCCGCCAGCTTCACCAATCGCTAGCGCAAAGCGACCCAGAGTGCCCGGGACATTGTCCAGAGTGATTCGCATTGAAATCGAATAGGCCGCGGTAGGTGCGTTCTTCACGGCCCTCGATCGTATCGGCGAACATTAAACGAGCCATGGCGAAAGAATCCATGCCGACTTACGCTGTTGTGCATGGCAAGTCGCGCTAAACATGAAATGACCGAAGCCCACAAGGCTGCACTAGCCGAGGGGCGAGCCCAGGGGCGAGCAGTCCGGGCGTACCTGGAGGCACGTGAAACCAACCGTCCCAAACGAGGTCGGAAGCGCTCACCAGAGTCGATGCGGCAACGCATGGCTGCCATTGCCAGAGAACTCGCCACCGCAGATCCGATGTCTCAGCTGCACCTAGTGCAAGAACGGATGGATCTAGACGCGACCCTGGCGGCGGCGGAGACCATTGTGGACCTCACCGCGCTCGAGGACGACTTTGCCCGTGCGGCTCGCCATTATGGCGAACGCAAGGGCATCAGTTATTCCGCATGGCGCGAGGTCGGCGTGCCGGCCGCCCTACTCAAGCGCGCCGGAATCAGCCGGGGCTAGAACGTCAAACTCGCATCTCGGCTACTGCGGCTGCGGCTTCAGGGTGCGCGTTCACGATTACCTCCACACGGGCAACTACACGAGCCACCTGATCCACGGCCGTGCCAGTGAATGCCTGTGGATCAGCCAGCAGTGTGTCGATGGCGGCAGTGTCGAGCGGCATTTTTGGGTCGGAGGCGAGTCGCTCCACCAGCGACGGTCCTCGATCGCCGTCGCGGCGGTCGAGGGCAGCAGCCACAGCGTGGTCCTTCACGAGTTCGTGCGCCTCCTCGCGTCCGAGGCCCGCATCCACCGCCGCAGTGAGCAGCCGAGTTGTCGCCAAGAACGGAAGGTCACGGCGGAGCTCGGCATCAACAACGGCGGGGAAAACGCCCATCTCATCGAAGACCGCCATAGCGGTTTGAAGCAAGCCGTCGGCGGCAAGGAAGGCGTCCGGCAACATGACGCGCCGTACCGCTGAGCAGCTGACGTCGCCTTCGTTCCATTGCCGGCCAGCGAGGCTCGATGCCATTGTGAGATGGCCATCGAGAATAGCGCGCAGCGAGGCGACACGCTCGGCACTGCGGGCGTTCATCTTGTGTGGCATCGCCGACGAGCCGACCTGACCGGGTCGAAACCCCTCGGTGGCGAGTTCGTGCCCGGCCATGAGCCGCAGGGTGGTCGTAACGCTCGCTGGAGCGCACGCCACCTGCACCAAGGCACTGACCACATCGAGGTCGAGGCTGCGGGGGTACACCTGGCCCACGGAGTCGAGCACTCGAGTGAATCCCAGATGCGCTGCGACCGCCTGCTCCAGGGCATCTACCGCGTCGGTGTCACCGAGAAGATCTAGCTGGTCGAGACGGGTGCCGACCGGGCCCTTCAATCCTCGAAGCGGATAGCGGTGCAGAAGGTTTTCCATGCGCTCGAAGGCGATCATGGCCTCTTCGGCGCCATCGGCGAATCGCTTCCCCATCGTGGTGGCCTGCGCGGCCACATTGTGGGTGCGGGCGACCATGACCATCGATGCGTAGCGATCGGCGAGACCACCGAGCCGAGCGAGTAGAGCAACGACACGGTCTCGGATCAGCTCAAGGCCTTCTCGAATCTGCAGCTGTTCAACGTTTTCGGTCACATCGCGAGAGGTCATCCCCCGATGGATGTGCTCATGGCCAGCGAGGGCGCAGAACTCCTCGATCCGGGCTTTCACGTCATGACGTGTGATTGCTTCCCGCGCCTCAATCGATCCCAGATCAACATTGTTGACTACAGCCTCGTAGTCAACAATGACATCAGCAGGAATATCGACGCCAAGATCAGCTTGCGCTCGCATCACGGCGATCCAGAGCCTGCGCTCGTGCACAATCTTGCGTTCTGGCGACCAGATTTCGTTCATCGCATCGCTGGCGTAGCGAGCAGATAAGACGTTGGGCAGTGTCTCTCTTGTCACAATACGACTTTCATCTTCTGAACCGAACCCGTCAAGACCAGGGTTGCACATGCCGACGGGGACCCGCACGCGGCTTTAGGAGGCTCGAGTTGTTCGAAGACATCAACGGATTTTGTCTCGATCATTCGTTTGAAAAATCGACAACGATGTGTTCTCGTTGCGCTTGCGAGTTTTGCGACATATGTGTCGTGTACCCGTTCGGGCCGAAAAAGCCGTACTGCAAGGAGTGCGCTATGGCCGCGGGCGGGGTTCGAACGCATGTGTCTCGCCCGGCGCAGCCTCCGAGGCTCGTGCGGAAGCGGGTCAAAGCATTCGAAGCATTCATGGCCTCTGCACGGGGCGGCGGCACAGCTCCCGTCGACTTCGGCCCCATTATTGCGCCGGAGACAGCAACGAACGCGCCGAGTGCTACCGAGCTTCTCGATGAGATTTCGGACGCGCCACTGCCGTCGCTCGCTCCTCGCCCCCACGACAAGCCGACCGGCGACGTGGCGCCGCCCATCGACTGGGACCAACCGTTCGGCTGAGCCGGTCACCGGGGGCTACGCCGTCCGGTCGAAGAACTGTTCGCGGCCAGGGCCAACCCCGACAAGCCGAATCGGTACGCCGATCTGGCTTTCAAGGAATGCGACATAGTCGGCGGCTGCCCTCGGTAGGTTGCCGGGCTCGGTGATTCCCGAGATGTCCGTGTTCCAACCCGGAAGCTCTTCGTAGATGGGTTTGGCATCGTGGATGACCGACTGGTGATACGGCATGTATTCGTAGCGGTCACGGCCGGACTCATAGGCCACACATACCTGAAGCGAATCGAGCGAGTCGAGTACGTCGAGCTTGGTGAGGGCGATTTCCGTCAATCCGTTTACCCGGGCCGCTTGTCGCAGCATCACCGCATCGAACCAGCCGGTACGTCGACGACGCCCTGTGTTCGTGCCGTACTCGTGGCCGACGTCGACGAGATGCTCACCGACGTCATCGAATAGTTCTGTGGGGAACGGCCCTGAACCTACGCGAGTGACGTAGGCCTTGGCGATTCCCATGACCCGTCCGATGTCGCGCGGGCCAACGCCGGCACCGACACAGGCGCCTCCCGAAACCGGGTTGCTGGACGTGACGAACGGGTACGTGCCGTGATCGAGATCAAGGAACATCGCCTGGGCACCCTCGAAAAGCACCTGCTTGCCGGACTCCATCGCCTCGTGCACCAAACCGACGGTGTCGGCAATGAAAGGAGCGACACGGGGCGCGCACATTCCGAGATACTCCTCGGCGATCTCATCAGGATCGAGAGGCAATCGGTTGAACACCTTGGTGAGCACCTGGTTGTGGTGGCCGAGAGCAACGCTGAGTTTCTGGCGGAAGATCTTGGCGTCGAGAAGATCTTGCACACGTAGCCCGGTGCGCATGGCCCGATCGGCATAGGCCGGGCCGATGCCGCGTTTGGTGGTGCCGAGCTTTCCAGCACCGAGATGACGCTCATGCAAGGCATCGAGCTCTTGGTGGTACGGCATGATCAGGTGAGCGTTGCCACTCACTTTCAGTCGCGTGCAATCCACACCCTTGGCAGTGAGCTGATCGATTTCTTTTAGTAGTACTCGCGGATCGACGACGACGCCGTTGCCGATAACCGGCACGGTGTGTTCGTACAGCACGCCACTCGGCACGAGCTGCAGGGCAAATGTGACGCCGTCTACAACCAGTGTGTGGCCTGCGTTGTGGCCGCCTTGGTAGCGCACAACCAGATCCATCTCGCGGGCGACAAGGTCGGTGAACTTACCCTTGCCTTCATCGCCCCATTGAGTACCGACGACTACGGTCGCTGGCACGGCGCTCTCCTCTCACGGAATTGCGTTACCGGGAAAGGCTAGCGGACCCCTTCACCTGCTGCGCCGGATTTCTGGCCCAAGGTCGTAGCCAAAACGCTGATGGGGGCAGAGCCGAAGCCCTACCCCCATCAGATACCAAGAGTTCGTTGTCTTAAAGCAGCGACAACTCAGCCGGCGAACGTCGCGTCGCTAACAACCGGATCTGCTGGGTCAGCAACCTCAACTTCGCCGAGCACCTCGGTCGCAACTGTCGTGGTCGTCGGTGCATCCGTCGTGGTCGTGGTGCTCGAACCGCCCGTGCACAAGATGACGTGAGAAATGTTCTGGTTGGTGCCGGTCACAAGCACATCACCAACTTCAACGTCATAGAACGGCCTATTTGTTGTGGCGTACTTCAGCACAATCTGCGAGTAAGCAGACGTGGCTGTGAACGTATCGCCGCTCCACTGACCTCCAGAAGAGTCTTCTTTTACACATTCCTCACCAGTACTGGCTGGCAGAGGAGTCGGCCTCCGGTTTTCCCAATAATCCGGATCGTTCGTACCGGCCGGACCATCGTCGGCAACGTCGACGCCTAGGACGAACGAAGAAGCTGGCACCACGGCAAGTGCCGTGACGAAGGCCACGATCACGACGAAGAAAATGGACGGAAGCCGTTTGATACGCATGGGGAACTCCTCTAAAAGTGCAACTTGCGACGATTTTGCGCCCACTCTCCGTGGACTGATATACCGATATCTCGTCTACGAACCATTACTTAAGCTCACAAGTCCTGAATTAGTCTAGCGAACTGTCTTCGATAATAGGCCATTCGGCCTACTAATGCTAGTTTTTTTTTCCTTTACCCTTCAATTTCATCGCCGCACCGGCGGAACGTGCACAGTATGCCCAAACGCTCTCAGTGGTCGATTCAAGTCACAGCGGTGATGACAGAGCTTGGGAAAACAAGCAACGCCTCCGCAGAGGCCCTGAGGTTCTCTGCCCGGGATGAACAGCGCTAGCGCAGTCTCTCTTACGATTGCAGCACTGAGAGTGTCCTTACTGCTTGATGTCCGCATTGGCGGTTGCGCCAGTGGTAGCACGTCCGCCAGCGAGAGTCGGCGTGAACGTACTCGCCGTCAAACTGGTACTGGTCAGCGAAGCACCAGAACTCGGCCGTCCACCGGATCCCCGTCGCCTTTCTTGGCACTCTCTTCCTGTGTCATCTCGGTATCCACGACAACGGTGTCGCCTTCGCCGTAGCGGCCTTGGAGAAGCGCTAACGCGAGCATGTCGCCAATTTCTCGCTGAATCAGCCGCTTCAGAGGACGGGCTCCAAAGGCTGGGTCAAAGCCGCGGTGGGCGAGGAGTGCTTTCGCCTTGTCAGTGACATCGAGAGAGATCCGTCGATCACTCATCCGTTTGCTGAGACCCACCAGTTGTATATCGACGATCTGCACAAGGTCGTCCTCGCTCAATGCGCGAAAGCGCACGATGTCATCGATGCGGTTGACAAACTCGGGACGAAAGAAATCACCGGGTTCACCCGCGAGATTCGACGTCATGATCAAGATGACGTTGGAGAAGTCGACCGTGCGACCTTGCCCATCGGTTAGACGGCCGTCATCGAGAAGTTGAAGCAAGACGTTGAACACATCGCTGTGCGCCTTCTCCACCTCGTCGAGCAGTACCACCGCATATGGGCGGCGGCGGACGGTTTCGGTGAGTTGCCCGCCTTCGTCGTACCCGACATATCCGGGTGGCGCGCCGATCAATCGGCTGACGCTGTGCTTCTCCATGTATTCGGACATGTCGATGCGGACCATGGCGCGTTCGT
>JABIQM010000282.1 GCA_018699415.1 Acidimicrobiaceae bacterium | reverse complement strand
CCGCCGACGCCAGCGTTGTTGCACAAAACATGGGCAGTCCCGAAGCGTTCGATCGTGGCCGCGTGCATCTGCTCGATGGCGTCGACGCTCGACACGTCGATAGTCAAAGGCAAGACATCGGATGTCCGGCCGAGGCGTTCGGCTTCAACGGCGAGCGGACCGGCTTCCACGTCGGCCATCACGACGTTCATTCCCAGCGCGGTAAACGATTCTGAGAACGCAAGCCCGAGTCCGCTTGCTGCACCTGTGACCACCGCTGTCTTGCCGGAGAGTTCTTTCATCCGGCCAGGTTCTCACCCCGCGGGCGCTCCCACAAAATGGGCAGCGACACGACGTGGGCGACACAGCACGTTTGGATCAAAGCACGTTTGGGGTCTGTCCCCAGGCGTGCTTTAGGGGGCGACCTGGGCCCAGGCGGCAGCGACGTCGGTGTCTTCACCGATGACGGCGGCGCTGGGGCGGCCCCAGAGGTACAGGAGTAGGTCTTCGGCTGGGCCAGTGACTGTGGCATTGGCGGAGCCGCCGGCGTCGCCGTTGCGGGCGACCTGTAGTGTGCCGTCGAGCGAGCGGACGAGCCAGCGGTCGGTGCCATCAGTGCGGGCGAGCAGCAGCGAACCTTCCGGATACTCCATCGGTAACCCGCTGGCGCGGAAGCGCATTCCGACGGCCAGCACCTCGTCAACTCCATCAGTGGCGAGATCGGCATCGATCGGGCCAGGTGTGCCGACGGCGGACTCAGCGTCCCAGCGATGGATGGCGTTCTCGTGCATCATCCGCCGCTGGTAGAAGCCAGCATTGCGACGATCCGTCCAGCTCCAGACGGAAGCGTGCGGGTCGGCGGCCTTCAGTGCGACCAGCAAGAGACCTAGCCCTTCGCGGCACCACGAGAACGGATTCGTTGGGTCGGCAGGCTCGCCACCGGGCCACGGCTCCATCTGGCTCACACGGTTGGCGACCCAGTGAGCGACCCGGCGATGGATCCCGCTGGTGTGAATGGCCAAATCAGTAAGGGTCCAGCCCGGGCAGGCGGGAACGAGAACATTGGGATTGGCCTCAGCGAGATCGAAGATTCGCCAGCCGTCAGCTGCCACATGGGCGAGAGTTACGGGGACATCCGGCGTCATGGCCGGCAACCTATCCGTCGGCTGAGACAGTTCCGGTGTTTGCCAGCCCCAACGCCGTGCTGGTCGAAGGAACACCAGTCGCACGCTCTGAGTGGGTCACGGCACAAGTGCCGTTGTCGTGGTCCGGCCACGCGCCATGGCAGCGTTCTCGGCGGTGGTCCAGGTCTGGCCCGAGAAGTTCAAGTCGAAGAACCCGGCAGTCCGGTTACGTTTGACTAAAGAGTCGGGGTCCACAAGAGCGCTAATCGTGTGCACATCCGTGGCCCAGATCGTGGCACTTTGGGTCATCAGCGTGCTTGCCTGCTTGAAGTATGGTTCGCAACGATGAGTGCCGCACCTAGGACACCCAACTGGATCGAGAGGCTTGTCGCGTTTGTTGTTGTGTTCGCTGCGTTGGCGACCGGCTGTTCTGGAAGCGATGTCGGTCGCGAAGAGGGTGTTCCCGGGGTCACCAAGGCTGGCAATCTTTCCGTCTTCAAACTTCTCCCCGGCGACTGTCTCGGTGACCTTGACAAGCTCACCGACCAACTCGAAGCCGTGCCGGTCGAACCCTGCACCGACGTGCACCGCATTGAGGTGTACTACGTGCCGGTCCACCCTGCCGAGACGTATCCCGGCGAGGCTGAGCTGGTTACCTACGCGGACGGCATCTGCTTGGCGGAGTTCGGCTCATATACCGGAGTCGACTACTTCTCTGTGGGCAACTCGCTCTACTTCTCGTACTTGTATCCGACCTTCGCTTCCTGGAACGAGAGCGAGGATCGCAGCATCGTTTGCGTCGTGGGGAGCTCGGTCGACCTGAACGACAGCGTCTCTGGCAGGGGTATGGATCTGCCAGTGGCTCCTGCGGAGTAACACGCTCGGTTAGCGACCGAGTTTCTTGCTTGGACGGAGTCGTCCGAGCTTTTGATATTCGCGGTCGACTGCTACGGAGATTCGGGCGAAGTCAATGTGCTCACCTGCTTCAGCGGCCAGGAACGCTGCGTAGAGCGATGCCTTGCGAATCGAGCCGCCGGAGAGTTCGTATAACGCAGCCAACTCGTTTGGATCGACGTCGTCGGCTAGGGGCGCGTTGGGAGGGAACGACCGCCGCCATAGCTCCTTGCGCTGCGGCTCCTCAGGTTGGACGAAGTCGATGGAGATGTCGATACGGCGGAGGAATGCTGAGTCAATGTTGTTGGAGAAGTTGGTGGCGAGCACCGCGAGCCCCTCAAAAATCTCGAGGCGCTGCAACAGATAGCTGACCTCAAGGTTGGCGTAGCGGTCTCGTGCGTCGCTTACCTCTGTGCGCTTGCCGAATAGCGAATCAGCCTCATCAAAAAAGAGCACTTGATTCCCGACAGCTGCGGCCGAGAAGATCTCTTCGAGGTTCTTTTCGGTTTCACCGATGTACTTGCTCACAACCGCAGCCAGGTCGACGACAAAGAGGTCGAGTTCGAGTTCGCCGGCTAAGACCTCGGCAGACATGGTCTTACCGGTGCCGGGATCACCAGAGAACATGGCGATCAATCCAGACGACGGTATTGCGGGAAAGCCCCAGCCGCCATACACGGCTTGTGAATTACGGTAGCGGGCGACTAGCTCCTTCAACTGTTGGCTGCGGTCGTTGTCTAGGACGAGATCTGCCCATTGATAACGAGGACGAACGCGCCGTGCCAACCGGTCGATGGGGCCGCTCGCTAGGCGGCGAACCGCGCGTTCGAGACCGGAGTTGGTGTTGCTGTTGATCTCAGCAACGACCGACATCTGGTCCGATGTCAGACGGTGAACATATTCCTTGAGTTCGGGGAAGTGACGGGCCCACTCGTCGGGGCTGGCGTCGCGTTCGGCGACGTAGTGCTCGGCCCACGGGCGATTGGGGAGCGCGTTGACCGAGACCTCGTGGGTTGAGCTCACTGCCCAAGGGAGATGGGTGGCACGCTCGATCCATCGACGTCCGTCCTGAGAGAGATCCGAGTCGCATTCGACGATGATTCCGGCGCCTCGAATTGTGGCTTCTCGAACCAGAGCGCCCCAACCGCGTTCGTCGGTCGGCTGCGTGCCCACCACAAATCGTGTGCCGGCGGTTGCGTCCGAAGCGTGGCGACGGCGGTTGCTTTTGTCAGGCCCGGTGACGAAGACGAGCGGGTCCTCTGCGATGCCGGGTGATTCGTTTGCCGAGAGGAAGCTGGTACCAGCGGGCAACTCTGGGTCGGGACTGCCTTCCCCGGCGAGTGCCCAGAGCACAGTTGGTTCGATGCCGACGGATCGGGCGCCCCATGGACCCTGCGTCCCGATATCGACGATCGCTGCGCGGACGAGCCCAGAGCTGGCCCCGACGGTGAGCACGCCCGAAGACTCGCTACCAAGTAAACGTCCGAGCAGGTCGAGTCCGGGACGGGTGAGGGCAAGATCATCCTGAAGCCAACCGGTGAGTCGCTGACGGCGAACGTCAGCATCGATTGAGGCACAGAGGGCGAGTGTCTCTGCTTCAGCGGGAGTCAGGGCGGCATTGGCTACCAGGGTCGAGAATGCCGAATCTCCGCGCAGGCTCTCGTGGAGCGCGACCCGGCGCTCGACAAGAAGTTTCTTTGATGACTTGATGTCAGTGGGAAGGTCGAGCCGGATCTGGAGCGCTGACGACTGTGGGCCTGCGTTGGTACTCGAGTCCTCCGGCCAGGCCTGAGCTACAGCCAGCGCCAGGGCAGCATCAGCGAATTGGGTCCATGGGGTACCGTGCACGAACGAAAGATAACCGATCTGCGAATCATCGTGGTGAAAGGATCCACAGTGGGCCAGCAAGTTGTGTCGACCGCAATGCTGCAGTGCTCGTTCGGGGTTGCTCCGAGCACATTGAACGTGATCCGTCCCAAGACGAGTGCAGGGGCTATGCCAGCGGCGAACATCATGGACAACAAGCCCATGGCTAATATTCCACCGTTCGCGATGTGTCAGAGTATGGCCAATCCGATGGTTGCGGCAGCTACAGCGGCGGCGCTTGGAGTGCTCACGCCAATGCCGTGTGTTCCTGCCATAGCGGCTCCTTGGACGCCTGGATCGCCGACTGTTCTTGTCGAGAACATGCCGGCGCTCAACAACTCCTCGAAGTGCATGTGTAACTGGGGTGGCATGATTTCGATCACCAATCCCACGTGCATGACTGTCCAAGTGCCATGAATTTTTGCGCCGTGAACTTATACGGATAAACTCCGACACTCTGGATTTCGGCATCGGTTACTCCTGTGGCAGTATGGCAAGACCCAGTGTGGAAAAAATCAACTTGATAGGAGTTCAAGGTGCCTAGCTATTTGACACCAGGTGTCTATGTGGAAGAGGTGCCGTCTAGCTCGGCTTCACTATCCGCAGGGGCGACGGCTATTGCCGCGTTCGTGGGATATACCGAGAGTTTCCCAACTGATGACGACAATGATCCGCAGGGTCTTCGCCCGCGACTTGTCACCAGTTGGACCCAGTTCGAAGGTCTTTATGGTGGCCTTACTCCGGGAGCGATGCTTCCACATTCGGTGTTTGGATGGTTTCTCAACGGTGGCAGCGTTTGCTACATCGTGCGTGTCGCAAACTCCGAGCCAGCCGGAGAACCAGCCACGAGGGCACTGGCGGCCGCTGATCGTGCCCTTGGCAACCCGGTTACGGTCGAGTCGGTAGAACCCGACGCTGATCTCCAGGTCGTGGTTACTGCTGAAGAAGCAGGCGAGGACGATGCTGCGGCCACGTTTGGCATCACGTTGGTGGAAAACGGCGAAGAGGTGGAGTCTTACACTGGGGTAACCGTTGTTGCCGGTGACAACAACATTGAGACCGTTCTCGCTGGCAGCGAAAAAGTCAAAGTAACCACGATGGAAGCGCTTGCAGCCGACGTCGACCAGACCATCACGATGCTCAAGCCGGGTTCATTCCCACTTGAGAAGGCCGCTCCGACGCCTGTCGAAGTCAAGCCCCGAGCCTTTGCTGGTAGCGAGACCGACCGTACTGGCATCAACGGCCTCGTCATTGCCGACGACGTCACGATGGTCATGGTCCCCGACCTGGTAACCGCCGCTACAAAAGAAGACGGCAGCGTTGACCTTGGCATGTGGAAGGCTGTGCAGACTGCACTCATCAATCATTGCGAAGGTGCTGGCAACCGGATGGCGGTTCTTGATTCACCGCCAGGTATGAGTGTCCAGGACATCAAGGAATGGCGTTCCGACGTCGCCATGTACGACTCGGCATTTGCCGCGATGTACTACCCGTGGATCAAGGTTGATAATCCGGTTGGTACCAACGGCGACGCCGAACTGCTTGTCCCGCCATCAGGCCATCTAGCTGGTGTTTGGGCCCGCACTGACGATACCCGTGGCGTGCACAAGGCTCCGGCAAATGAAGTTGTTCGCGGCGCTCTTGACGTTGAGGCCCCGATTACCAAGGCTGAGCAGGGGCTACTTAACCCGATAGGCGTGAACTGCATCCGGCCGTTCGGCACCCGCGGGATTCGCGTCTGGGGTGCTCGCACTTTGGCCAGCGACACCGACTGGACCTACATCAACGTCCGTCGTCTCTTCAATATGATTGAGACCACGATTCTTGAAGGCACCCAGTTTGCAGTGTTTGAGCCAAATGACTGGCGACTGTGGGGCCGACTCAACCGCACGATCTCCTCGTTCCTTACGGGTCTTTGGCGTGACGGAGCGCTGTTCGGTGAGTCTGTTGATCAGGCATTCTTCGTTAAATGCGACGCAGAGAATAACCCGCCCGACAGCATTGATCAGGGCAAGGTGATCATGGAAATCGGCATCGCTCCTGTGAAGCCGGCAGAGTTCGTGATCTTCCGCATCAGCCAGTTCAAGGATTCGGAGTAAACGCATGAGCTATAGCGGTTTGGATACTGGAGAAGAGGGTCTCCAGGGCTTTGCGTTCATGCTCGAGGTTGACGGGCAGGCAGGTATTTCGTACTTCACGAAGTGCTCTGGTCTGTCGATCGACATCGAGGGCGCCGAGCACAAGACCATGACCCCTAGTGGGGCCTATATCAAGGTGATGATCCCGGGGCGCACTTCGTACGGCGATATTGAGTTGTCTCGTGGCCTCACATCCGATACGGCCCTAGAGGACTGGGCCGATCAAGTTGCTACGGGTGATATCACTACTGCTCGCTGCGATGGTGCGATCAGCATCATGTCGCTTACTGGCGAAGTTGTTGCACAGTTTGAGTTCAAGAACGGTTGGCCTTCGAAGTGGTCTGGACCGTCGATGAGTGCGACTAGTACTGAAGCAGCCGTGGAATCGCTCACTATCTCGCACGAGAATCTCGTCAGGGTGCAGTGATGATGGGCCAACACGAAGGAGTCATGAATGTCTGAACATCGTGGTATTAGCCAAGTAGAAGAACTTCCATTTCTTGCGTATCGGTTTCTCCTTACCATCGACGGAATGGAACCGATGTTGTTCACTGAAGTCAGTGGTCTCGGTTACTCGATGGAAGTAATCGAGAAGGAAGTTTCGGGTTCGACTCACTCGTTGAAAAAAATGGCCGGTCCAATCGACTATGACGAGATTGAGTTGAGCCGTCCGATCAACACGTCTACCGAGCTCTACACGTGGTGTGAGCAGTGTGCGAATGCCGTCGTGGAACGTAAGAACGGGTCACTCGATCTCCTCGACGAGACGGGTAATCCTGTTGCGAACTGGACGTTCAACAACGCATGGCCGATGAAGTACGCGGTGAGCGATCTCGATGCCGGTGACGGCTCAGTAATCACAGAGTCTGTAACGCTCACACACGAAATGCTTGAGCGCACTCAGTGAGTTTGCAGGTCGAGTTCGACTTCACGCTGCCAAAGGGATTCATCGATGACAACGGTGCTTTGCACCGTGACGGCGTCATGCGTCTCGCCACAGCACGCGATGAAATTGAACCGCTTCGAGATCAGCGAATCGCTGGGCCCGACGACCCCTACCTCACCTTGGTTATTCTGGGTCGAGTCATTGTCCGGATGGGGACGATCACCGACTTCACGCCGCGGCATGTGGAGGCTCTGTTTGCAGCTGACCTTGCCTATCTCCAAGATCTCTACGGGATCGTCAACTTCGGCGACCCCTCAGAGATTGAAGCGCTTCGTGCTGCCACGGCAGCGGAGCGTGTTGCCCCAGAACCTGTGGCCCCCGCTGCAGCAGAACCAGAACCAGAACCAGAACCAGAACCAGAACCAGAACCAGAACTCGAACTGAAGGAAGCGACGAGTCCACCCCGCGTTCGCACCCGGGTGGAGGAGGTGCCTAGGGGCACCCAACCGTGATTATGTACCACGAGTCCGACTTGTGGGATGAGGTCGCGTTTCTCGCATATCACCTCCATTGGGACCTCGACCAACTTCTTGATCTTCCGCACCGCGATCGCGTGCACATGATCGAAGCAGTGGCTGATCTCAACGAACGAGCATGGGCACAAGCACATGGCGTCCAATCCATTCCTTGACGCGACCACTGCGTTTTTTCGTGTTGAGATCGACGGTATCGAAGTCGGCAACTTCCAGGAGATCACCGGCCTAGAAGCCTCGATCGACACTGAAGACGTCGAAGAGGGCGGCATCAACGGCTACGTGCACAAGCTGCCCGGCCGTATGAGTTGGCCCAATGTCACGCTCAAGCGGGGCTTCACCAACAACGACGCTCTGTTCGGGTGGCTCGGAGAAGCGTCTGGCTCCGGCTTCACCAAGGGTGGCAACAAGACCCCTCGCAAGACGGCTGCGGTGATTCTGCTAGATGGCAACGGCAAGCAACTCCGCAAGTGGAGCTTCATCGATGTCATCCCCGTTCGCTGGGGCGGGCCGACATTCGCAGCCGGAGGTGCCGAGGCACTCGTAGAAGAGCTGGAAATGGCACACCACGGATTCACGGTCGAATGACCGATACCACTTCGCCGTTGGCCCCGCTACCAGTAGTGGTTGGCTTGCTGCCCTCGACGACCAGCGCTATTGCTTCCTCTGCTCGTCGACCAGGGCTCGTTGGCGCTCGCAGCCGGACTCTTAGTTTCGGAGTCGGTCTCGGACTCGGAGCGCGTCGTCGCTCTCTTCACGCGCCCTCGAGCGCCGCCGGGTATCCGACCCGACCACCGAGTGAGTGGCACCGTAGCCCCGAGTCCGAGTTGGTTTCACACGAGACGAGTTGGAGCCCCTGGCAGATCAGCGATCGTTTGGCCACTCCTGCACTCCGAGGTCTAGCGAGCGTACAAAATACGACAGGTGCGGACTCTCGTTCGCATCGTCGCCCGACGAGCGCTGCCACCATCCATCGGTCCGATCCCGTTCGTGTGTCGACCTCGTCGTCACCGGGATCGCTGGCATCACCGGCGGGCGCAGACCCTCTGAGATCATCGATGTCAAAACCCCCGGTTCCCGCAATCACAGGAAGCAATCAGATCGAGTTTGTCGAGACTGGCCACGAGGCGGGAAGCCGCGACGACATGCTGTCTAAGCTTTCGCAACTCAACCGCCTCAGAGGCGGAGCGACCGCGCCTCAGCGGGCCAGCGAAGAAGTCGTGCACTCCCCAGTGCCCACATCCGTCGACCAAGGATTACCCATTCACGTCCGTCCAGTCGCCGACCCGGTTCAGTTGATTCCTGAGCCTCATGTTGGCGTCTCAAAGCAGCGACCGGGTCCTCGCTCTGTCGCGGCTTCCTCAACTGAATTCTTGAATGCATGGGAGTCGAGCCCCGCGCAAAGCTGGCCTGATACCGCGAGCCCAATATCCGCCTCCGTGATGGACGCGCCGGTTCCGGCAGCGGCGGCCGCGCTTGAGGCCCTGCGTGGTTCGCGCCCCGCCGAGTCGAGGATTGCGGCTCCGGGCCCAGTCCCGACGCCGCCCGCCAGTTCTGGAGCGATCCCCCCAGGTGGATCGCCGGCTGGCGTAGGGGTTGCAGCTGTTGCTGGAGAAATGATTGCATCGCCGGGTGCTTCGAATTTGTCGGGCTCATCCATGGCAACCTGGCCGGGCGATATGGCGCCGGTTGAGTGGCCCGCAGATCCGGTTGTCCGACGGGCTTCAGAGCAAAATGCTGGGTCGGTTTCAGCGCCACGGGTGCGCGCTCAGGTGACAGCGGATCAACAGATCGACTTTGGCGTTACCGGTCATGAAGAGGGTTCGCAGGCAGACATGCTCTCTAAGCTGGCGCAGCTGGAGAACCTTCGAGACCCTGGTCGGCCGAGCCCTCGACGAGGTCCGCTTGGATCGCCGAGCGACTCCCCAGGTGGCGCGCCCCGAGTAGCCGCAAATCTAGCAGCCGGACTGTCGAATTCTGAAGTCAGATCGACGACTTCGGCGTCTGGGTCGAGTGGGCCTGGGGACCGCCGCAGTCTGCCCTCGTTGATGACATCGACCAATGCGCTCGCCCGGGCGGTCGAGCCGTTTCTTGGTGCCACACCGACGGTCGGTCAGTTGTCCTCACAGGGGTTGCCGTCGGGATCACTGAAGGGAGAGGCCACTCAGCCCAAGATTCTGACCTCTGGCACGCGAATCACCCGCATGGACAACCGATCCAGTGCATCTCTGACAGCCCCAACTATCGACGGAGCGACTGCACCACCACTCGCGGTTCGGTTTCTCCATGAGCTCCGCAGCCGTCAACGCGTCGAAACCGAAGCGCTACCCATGGCCTTTCGGGGGCTCGCCGATCAGATAGCTGGGTCTGTTCCAGTCATGATCGCCACGGGTGCAGCATCGCGACGTGCGCTTGGCTCAGTTGGACGTGTGGCCGCTACGGTTGGCTCCACGATTCATCTGGCAGAACGTCCGGACGACTCTGCTCGGTCGCAACAGATTTTGGCCCACGAACTTACCCACGTTGCCGAGCCGTCAACGATGCCGCGGTTCTTCGATGATCCGGTGGTCAACGCCGAAGAACGTGAAGCCCGTCGAGCCGAACACGTCGTCCGCCGGGCAATCCGCGATGGGGTGTCGCCCACTAGCGCAGCTCGAGGCCGAAGTGTTGGTGGTGCCGTCCCCGCCGTAAGCGATCAAGGTTCAGCGGCCGATATCGCCAGTGGCGCAGGCAGAGCGGAGGTCATCCGACGGTCAGCGGCCGGCGCGCTAGGTTCGGGAACGGTCTCAGCTCAGTCATATGTCGATCGGGCGCAAGGCCGTCCCTCTGAGAGCGTGAACTCGCTATCAAGTTCAGTCGTGCAGCGCACCGTGGCAGAGAGTGGTCGCTCGACGAGGCGTGACGTGCAGCGCTCTCCGGCACATGTGCCTGAAACGGATTCCGAGACCTCCACTGTTGATTCGCTGCCCTCGATGGACGAGATCGTGCGCGAGGTTGAACGGCGGCTGACAAAGAAGATCATCGGGGAACGAGTTCGTCGTGGTCAGTCGTTCCGAGGCAAGATCTAAGATGGCACAAGTCAAGGCATACCTCGAACGCGAAGGTGGGACGAAGATCCCGTGCCTCTTCAATCCCAACGAGCTGAGTATTTCCAAATCCAACAGCTGGTCAGCTGACCAAGGGGCGGGGCGCACGGCGCCAGAGCTGACATTCGACGGTGGTGGTGGCGGTTCGATAAGTCTGTCGCTCACACTTGATACGACTGATACGGGTGAGCCGGTCACCAAGCACACGACGAAGCTGATGAATTTGATGGAACTCGACAGCAAGCTTCCGGGCTACGACAAGGACACCAAGACCGGTCGCCCGCCGTGGGTCAAGTTCCATTGGGGTGACTTTCACTCGTTCAAGTCGGTCGTCGAGAGCCTCGAAGTCACGTACACCTACTTTGCTGATAACGGGAAGCCGCTGCGTGCACGAGCGAGCCTGAGTCTGAAGCAGT
>JABIQM010000224.1 GCA_018699415.1 Acidimicrobiaceae bacterium | reverse complement strand
GCAATCCCGCCACCATCGCTGACAACGTCGGTGACAATGTCGGCGATGTTGCTGGCATGGGCGCCGACCTGTTTGAGTCGTATGCCGGTTCGATCATCGCTCCTGTGGCCCTTACCGCTTTCGCGTTGGGTGGCGTCAGTGCGACTGATGCCGGCACTACTGGCGTTGTCGAGTTCCTGATGTTCCCAATGGCGATCGCCTTCGTCGGCATGATTGCGTCGATCGTCGGCTCGTTCCTCGTCAAGGGCGGCGAGAGCACCGACTCAAAGGCGCTGAGCAAAGCCCTGCACATGGGCACCAACGTCGCCATGGGAATCACCATCGTTGCCACGGTTGTCGTCGCCTACATGCTGTTTGGAGATAGCGACGTCTTCCCTGAAAATGCCCCGTACGGTCTGGCGATCTCCGTTATTGGTGGTCTGGTCGTCGGTTGGGCGCTCGGCAAGACAGCCGAGTACTACACGTCTGATCACTACGGACCGGTCAAGAAGATCGCGTCGCAAACTGAAACTGGACCAGCGACGACGATCCTCTCGGGTATCAGCGCCGGCATGGTCTCGGTAGCAGCCTCGGTCATCTTGATCCTCGTCGGTGTCGCCGTGGCGTACTGGGGTGGCGAAATCACACTGGGAGCAGACAACGAGTTCGCCGGCATCTATGGCATCGCCGTAGCGGCAATCGGCATGCTCGCCACCACGGGCGTTGTGGTTTCGGTCGATGCCTACGGTCCCATTGCCGACAATGCCGGTGGCATTGCTGAAATGGCTGAACTTGACCCGTCGGTCCGTGAGGTTACGGACGCACTCGACTCGCTGGGGAACACGACCGCTGCAATCGCCAAGGGCTTCGCCGTCGGCTCAGCCGCTCTCACGGCCCTTGCGCTATTCAAGACGTTTGAGTTTGCGATCGCCCAAGAAGGCGGCACGCTCTCGCTCGACGTTGGCGATGTGGATGTGTTCATCGGGCTCTTCTTGGGGGCCGGTCTCCCGTTCCTTTTCGCCGCACTGACGATCGATGCGGTTGGACGCGCGGCCCATGCGATGATTGAGGAAGTTCGCCGGCAGTTCCGGGAGATCCCAGGGCTACGCGAGGGCAAGGAGGGCGTCGTGCCCGATTCAGCTCGTTGTGTGGCGATCTCCACCGATGCCTCATTGAAGGAGATGGTTATTCCCGGCGCGCTCGCGGTTGTCGTGCCGCTGGTCGTTGGTTTCATCGATGTCGACGCACTCGGTGGCCTGCTCGCCGGTGCACTCGTCACAGGCTTTGCCCTGGCCATCTTCATGGCAAACGCCGGTGGTGCCTGGGATAACGCAAAGAAGTACATCGAGGCCGGTGCCCATGGCGGCAAGGGCTCAGAGAACCACAAGGCCGCTGTTGTCGGCGACACCGTTGGCGACCCCTTCAAGGACACCTCCGGCCCAGCCATGAACATCCTGTTGAAGGTCATGACCATCGTGTCGCTGGTGTTCGCTAGCGCCTTCGTCTAGGTCGAGCACGACACCTAGGGCCATCTCGCTTATGGCCAAGAAATTGTGAGCAGCGGGGATCCAACTCGGGTCCCCGCTGCTGCGTTTAAAGGGGATAGCGTCGACGTATGGGCGACCAGGCCACAGAGCGGCAGGTGATGCGCCAAGAGCTACGTACTCGGCGGGCTGGGCTTGCTGCGTGCGATCAGCGAGCAGCGTCCGTTGCGGTGACTGCCCGACTCGGCCGTATTCCCATACTGCAATCAGCCGAAGTCGTCTCCGGGTACCGCGGAGTCCGCGGGGAGATCGACATTGATGGATCGCTGAGGATACTTGAACAAGCGGGAGCACTCGTCACCGTGCCGCGTGTTGTTGGCGAGCATCTGCAATTCCTCCCGTGGAGCCCCGAGATGAAGACCGTGCGCGGGTCTTTTGGCATTCAGGAGCCACTTCACGGCAAGCCGGTGCCGATGGAGCGCCACGATGTCGTTCTTGCGCCGCTCGTCGCCTTCGACGAGCAGGGGCATCGACTTGGCCAGGGTGGTGGGTATTACGATCGAATGCTTGGATCGATTGCCCCTGAGCGTCGCCCCATCATGATCGGCATCGCTCACGCGTTTCAACAGGTCGACCACGTGCCCTCGGAGTCTTGGGACGTTCCCCTCGACGCGATCGTGACCGAAGACGAAGTCCTCGAGTTTCGTCTCGGTGCGCTCAACCCCCCAATCCACTGAAACAGGGAGTAGAAAGAACTCGTGCACGTTGTCGTGATCGGAGCGGGAGAAGTCGGTTCGTATATCGCTGACCGTCTGAGCCGCGAAGGCCACGATGTCGGCATCATAGATATCGATCGAGAGAAGGTGCGCCGCATCGGCGACGACACGGACGCGTTGACCGTGTGCGGAAGCGGGACGAACCCAGACACCCTTCGTAAGGCAGGCGTTGAAAATGCCGATCTTCTGGTCGCTGTCACTGCGAACGATGAGGTCAACCTGATCGCGTCGATGCTGGCGAAATCGATCGGAGTGAAGCAATCCATCGTGCGGATCGAGGCCGCTGAACTACGCGGCGAAGCAGGCGAAGAAGTACGAAATGCATGTGGGGCAGACCTGATCATCGACCCCGACGCGGAGACCGCCCAGGAAGTACTGGAACTGCTGGACTTTCAAGGCGCCGACGAGGTGGCGCGAATGGTAGGTGGCGAAGTCGTCGTGATTGGCGCACGCTTACCGGCCCATGCACCCCTTGTCGGGCGCACACTTGGAGAGATCGCTGAAGAGTTCGAACCCGACTGTGACTTCATGGTCGCCGCCATCGGTCGAGGCGACGAGACCATCATTCCCCGCAAGGATGCCTGTCTCCAAGCCGACGACCACGTTCGTGTAGTCGCCAAGCGACGGGCCCGGCGGTTGGTGATCGAGTTACTTGGCCTCGACAAAGGCGAGACACGCCGTGTACTCCTTCTCGGTGGTGGACGAACCGCTGAGTTGTTGGCCCATGGCCTCGCTGACCGCGGCGTCCAAGTCGAGATCGTGGAGCGCGATCCCGCCCGGGCCCGTGAGCTTGCCGAGGCACTGGACGACGTCCGCGTGCACAAGGGTGAAATCACCGACGACAAACTCCTCGTCGAGATCGAGATCGGCCGGTTTGGGATGGTGGCCGCACTCACGGGTGAAGACGATGCCAACATTCTCGCCTGCTTGTTCGCAAAGTCGGCTGGCGCCAGGGAGACCATCGCCACAGTCCACCGCCTGGAGCTCTTGAAGATACTTCGTAGCGCTGGAGTGGACGTTGCGCTCTCACCGCGCACGGCGACCGCCAACGGCGTGCTCCGTTTCGTACGTGGTGGTGTTGCGGCGGTGGCCACCTTCCTTCATGGTGATGTTGAAGTCCTTGAGCTCGAAGTGCAGCCGGGGAGTCCCGCCGATGGCGAACTCGTCCGCGACCTCGGCCTACCAAAGGACGCGCTGATCGCTGCATCCGTTCGAGATGGCAAGCCACAAATCATTCGTGGTCGTAGTCGGCTTCGGGGCCGTGACCATGTCGTGGTCGTCGCTATGCCCGCAGCCGTCGACGCCGTTCGCAGCGCACTCGGGTGAGTCGAGCTCGACGCACCGCTACCGGTGTGGTCTCGCTCGGGCCGAAGCGGCGTGTTGATTCCTTCAACCGCCTTGCCATCACGGATTCGCTCTTCGGGCTTGGCATTCTGTCGGGTCTTGCTGGATTGGTTGGGGTTTTCGACGATCTCGGCGATGGCGTAGTGCTCCTCGTCACCAGCCTCGTCTCGATATCGATTGGCGTCGCCGGTAGGCGAACCTATGAACAACGCCAACGACCAACGCCAGGCCGGGTGGTCAGCGGACTCGCCGCCACGTGGGCAGTGCTCGTTGTTGTCGGAACCGGCGTCTACTTGGCCAGCGATGCCACCGATAGTGCCGACACTGCGCTGTTCGAGTCTGCGTCGGGGTTCAGCACCACAGCATTGACAGTCCTCGATCCAAGCCAGTTGTCGGTGGGCATGCAGCTGTTTCGCGGTAGTACACAGTGGTTGGGCGCCATGATCGGACTCCTGGCTGCAGTGGTAATGCTTCCCGGCGTGCT
>JABIQM010000269.1 GCA_018699415.1 Acidimicrobiaceae bacterium | reverse complement strand
TCATCCATATAGACGAGGGCGCGAAGATCCGGGCTTCCAGGCTGGGACCGCATCCAGGTGACCAGCTTTGACAACACGAGGCTGACAACGAATTGTCGCTCTTCATCGGAAAGGTGAGCGATGGAGATGATGGCGGCTCGAGGCTTGCCCTGCGGTGTCTCCAGCATCGAGGCGATGTCGAGTGGAATGCCTTCGCCCCAGGCCGTGAACGATGGCGAGGCGAGCAGGCCGTTGAGTTTCATGGCAAGCGCGGTGCGATCAGAGGGCGGGAAGAACGTGTCGATCTCGATGACGCCGAGCTTTCGCATTGGCGGCTGCTGGATTTGGGCGAGGAGCCGAGCGAGATCGAGATCCTTGCCCGCTGACCAGCTGTGGTCAATGAGGTTGGCGAGCAAGACATGCTCTCGGCCCGAGAGTGGATCGGATTCAACGCCGACCAGGCCGAGCAGACCTTGGACGAGGCTGTCGATTTCTTCTCGCAACGCTTCAGCATCGTTGGTGTCTGTCGGCGCCCGTAGGTCGCCAATGATATTTAGGGCAACGCCGGAGTTGGACCCCGGCGTATAGATCGTCATGTCCGTCTCGGCCCGGAGCCGAGCAATGCGGTCCTTGCCGATGCCTGATCCGGCGAGGCCGTCTTCCCAGAACTTCGCAGTCGATGCGGCCAACTCGTCGGGACTCACGCCGTCACGCTTGGCTTCGCCCTCATTGATCCAAGGACGAAAGTCGCTTGGTGTCAGATCAGGGAACGTGAGTAACAGGTTCCCCATGTCGCCCTTTGGGTCAATGACCAGTGTGGGGATGCCCTGCAGGAGCGCCTCCTCCAGCAGGCACATGCCGAGACCAGTTTTGCCCGAGCCGGTCATACCGACGATCACGCCGTGCGTGGTCAGATCGGCTGCTTCGTAGATGATCCGTTCGTCGGCGACGGGGTCGCCAGATTTGGGGTCAACAACAGGTCCAAGAAAGAAGTGACCAGCGTCGACATCAGCGGTGGTGGTATCCATAGATTCCCTTGGTGTCCGGCGTCGGTGATGGTACCGCTCTAGGTTCAAACCTAAAGGATT
Organism: Acidimicrobiaceae bacterium; assembly: GCA_018699415.1. GTDB lineage: Bacteria > Actinomycetota > Acidimicrobiia > Acidimicrobiales > Aldehydirespiratoraceae > JAACCU01. Next base: position 1,179 of record JABIQM010000269.1, on the reverse strand, counting down.
GACCGTCCGCCACGAAAACCAAAGCACGCCTGGGGACAGACCCCAGGCGTGCTTTGGTTTTCAATTGTGCTTTGTTCGTTCTTCGTGTGAGGACTAGTTCAGGCGCTCGACGATCATCGCCATGCCCTGACCGCCACCGACGCACATAGTTTCGAGACCGACGGTGCCGCCGGAGTCGCCCAGACCGTTGAGAAGAGTGGTCATGATGCGAGCACCGGTCATACCGAAGGGGTGACCGAGTGCAATGGCGCCGCCGTTCGGGTTGAGCTTGCTTTCGTCGAGACCAAGCACGTCGGCGGAGCCGACAACCTGGACGGCAAAGGCTTCGTTGATCTCAATCTGATCGAGATCAGCGACAGTCATGCCGGCGCGTGCAAGAGCTTGGCGACTGGCATCGATCGGACCAAGGCCCATGATCTCCGGGTTGAGAGCAGAAACGCCGGATGACACGATGCGAGCGATCGGGTCGAGACCTAGCGCCTTTGCCTTGGTGTCGCTCATCACCACAACGGCAGCAGCGCCGTCGTTCAGCGGGCAAGCATTTCCAGCCGTGACGGTGCCGTCGGGCCGGAACACCGGGTTGAGAGTCGACACCTTCTCGTAGGTAGTTCCGGCGCGAATACCGTCGTCCTGGCTGATGATCGTGCCGTCGGCGAGGGTGTAGGGCGTGATTTCTTGCTCGAACAAGCCGCGAGCCTGGGCGGCTTCGGCACGGTTCTGCGATTGCACGCCCCATTCGTCCTGGCGCTGTCGGCTGATGCCGGTCTGCTGGACCACGTTCTCCGCGGTTTGACCCATGGCGATGTAGATATCGGGGAGCCCGGCAGTGGCTTGCCATCTCTCGGCGTCTTCACCGGAACGGGACTTGGTGCGACCCTCTGCGTCGGCAAACTTTTCGTTGTGGGAGCCGGTATCGGAAGCACCTTGGCTGTAGCGGCTGACGGTTTCGACGCCGCCGGCGACGAAACAGTCGCCTTCACCAGCCTTGATTGCGTGGGCCGCCATACGGATGGTCTGAAGCGATGACGAGCAGTAGCGGTTGACGGTGACGCCGGGGAGTTCAAGGCCCTGCATGGAGGAGATCACGCGGGCGATGTTGTAGCCACCTTCGCCGCCGGGCTGACCGATGCCCCAGATGACGTCTTCGACTTCAGTCGGGTCGAGATCAATCTTGCCCAT
>JABIQM010000154.1 GCA_018699415.1 Acidimicrobiaceae bacterium | reverse complement strand
CTTCTTCTTCAACTCGCACAGCGACTTCTTCGAAGAGATCGGCAAGTTCCGCGCCGCCCGCCGTATCTGGGCCCGCTGGATGAAGGAGCGCTACGGCGCCACCGACGAACGCGCCATGATGTGCCGCTTCCATACCCAAACCGCGGGAGTTTCGCTCACGGCTCAACAGCCAGAAAACAACATCGGCCGCGTCGCAGTTCAGGCACTCGCCGGTGTCCTCGGGGGAACACAAAGCCTCCACACCGACAGCTTTGACGAAGCGCTCGCCCTACCAACCGAGAAAGCAGCCCGCATCGCCCTGCGGACCCAGCAGATCGTGGCCCACGAGACCGGCGCCGCACTGGTGGCCGACCCGCTCGGCGGATCCCACTATGTCGAATGGATGACCGACGAGATGGAGCGGCAGGCCGAAGCAGTCTTCACCCACCTCGAAGATCTCGGGAACGGCTCGATCCTCGAAGGGGTCTACGCGGGCATCGACAACGGCTATTTCGTTGGCGAGATCGCCGACTCGGCCTATCGATTCGAGCGCGAGGTCAATGCCGGCCGCCGGATCATCGTTGGCGTCAATGACTTCACCGACGGAAACGAAGAAGGCCAGGCCAACCTCCTGCGCGTCGACTCCGACACCGAGGAATACCAGCGCAAGCGCCTCGAAACGGTCAAGCATGATCGCGACTCCGCCGTCGTTGCTCGCACACTCGCGGCCGTTACCGCCGCGGCCGAGGACTCGACCGTCAACCTCATGCCGCCAATCATCGACGCGGTCGAGTCATACGCAACGCTCGAAGAAATCGTGATGGCCATGGAGCAGGTGTTCGGCACATACGTCGAACAGGCCATCGTCTAGAACTGCATCCCCGGGAGACTCTGAAGATGACTGAAGAACACAAGATCCGCGTCGTTCTCGCCAAACTCGGGCTCGATGGACACGATCGCGGCATCAAGGTCGTGGCGCGCATCTTGCGCGATGCCGGCATCGAGGTGATCTATCTCGGTCTGCGCCAAACCACCGAGTCCATCGTTTCCGCAGCCGAACAGGAAGACGCTGACGCCATCGGCCTCTCGATGCACAACGCCGGCCATCTCGTGTTGGCCCCGGCCATGATGGCGGCCCTCGATGAGGCTGACCTCCAGATCCCACTGATCATCGGCGGCATCGTCCCTGACATCGACGTAGCGGTTCTCCAAAAAGCCGGTGTGGCTGCCATTCTCGGTCCTGGTGCTCCCGCTGAGGAGGTCGTCTCCGCTGTTCGAGCCGCAGTTGCTGCCGCCGCAACGTGAGCATTCGTTCCTTGCCCCCCGCCGAACTCGTCGCGGCGGCCCGTGCCGGAAACCGCCGAGCCATCGGGCGCTTGCTGACGCTCGTAGAACGAGGCGGCCCCACTGCCGATGCCATCACCGACCTGACGCACCCCCACATCGGCGGTGCCCATGTCGTTGGCATCACCGGCGCCCCCGGTGCAGGGAAGTCCACGCTTACCGGCCAACTCACGCGACTCTTGCCAGAACGGGGCCTGGCGCCGGCTGTACTTGCAGTTGATCCATCGTCGCCGTTAAGCGGCGGCGCCATCCTCGGAGACCGTGTCCGCATGGATGGGATCGCGGGCGACAACGTGTTCATCCGTTCGGTTGCCACACGCGGCCACGCCGGCGGACTTGCGCTCTCCGTGCCCGGGGCTGTGCGTGTCTTTGATGCGGTCGGCTTTGACCCGGTGATCATCGAGACGGTTGGTGTCGGACAGGTCGAGGTCGACGTGGTTGGCGCCGCGGATACCGCAGTCGTCGTCGTCAACCCCGGCTGGGGCGATGCGGTGCAGGCCAACAAAGCGGGATTGCTCGAAGTGGCCGACGTGTTCGTCGTCAACAAAGCCGACCGAGCGGGAGCGAACGACACCCGGCGCGACCTTGAGTTGATGCTTGACCTCTCCCATGTCAGCGGCCAGGAAGACGAATCCGGTTACCGGCCGCCAATTGTCATGACCACCGCCACCGACGGCAATGGCATCACGGAGGTGTGGGATGCCGTACAGGCTCACCGTGAGCATCTCGATGCCACCGGCAAACTTGCGGCGCGCCGAGCGGCCCGTCTTCGCTACGAGGTCCAGAGCCGCGTTGCCAGGATCATCGAAACCCAGATCGATGGTGTCATCTCGGCCTCCGTGCTCGACCCAGCCGTTTCCCCCGCCATCCATGCCGCGGCAATTGCCGACCAGATCACTTCAGTCTGAGGCGCCAAGTCATCTACGGTGGCCTGCATGGGAAGACTGGATGGCAAGATTGCACTCATCAGCGGCGGGGCGCGCGGACAAGGCGCCGCCGAAGCCAAATTGTTCGCGGCGGAGGGTGCCACAGTGCGCATCACCGACGTGCTCGACGACATCGGCAACGAGACCGCAGAGTCGCTCGGCGATGCGGTGTCGTACCGGCATCACGACGTGGCCGCCGGCGACCAGTGGACGAGGGTGATGGACGAACTCCTCCAGGATTTCGGGCGCCTCGATGTCTTGATCAATAACGCCGGCATCTTCCAGATGGGCAACCTGGCGACCACGACGCTCGACGACTGGGACCGCATGATCGCCATCAACCAGACCGGGACTTTTCTCGGAATGCAAGCGGCGGCTCGACCTATGCGAGAGCAAAAAAGCGGCAGCATCATCAACATCTCGTCGATCGCTGGACTCAGCGGTGCGGCGATGGCTCACTCATACGGGGCGACAAAGTGGGCCGTGCGCGGCATGACCAAGTCGGCGGCACGCGAACTTGCCGAATTCCAGGTTCGCGTCAACTCCATTCATCCGGGAATCATCGAGACACCGATGTTGGAAGCATTCGGCAATTTACGCGAACAGATCGAACAGTCGATTCCATTTGGCCGTACCGCCGAGGCGAGCGAGGTTGCTCAGCTCGCTGTGTTTCTTGCGTCGGACGAGTCGTCCTACTCGTCGGGCCATGAGTTCGTGATCGACGGAGCAATGCGGGCGTAAGCGCGCGAACATGAGGCACTGAAACTCAAAGGGGAACCATGGCTGGACCGTTGACGGGGATTCGTATTCTTGATCTGAGTCAGGTCGTGGCGGGTCCGCTTGCCACGATGATGTTGGCCGAACAGGGTGCTGACGTATTCAAGATCGAGGCGCCCGGCGGCGAGACCATCCGGCTAGGGAATCCCGAATCGATGGTGGGGCTCTTCGCCAACAACAATCGCGGCAAGCGCTGCGTGAGCGTTGACCTAGGAAAAGAAGGCGCCTCCGCGCTTCTCCTTGATATGGCGAAAACATGCGACGTGTTCGTCGAAAACTTCCGCCCGGGCGTAGCCGGTCGCCTCGGTGTCGGCTACGAGGCCGTCCGAGCGGCCAAGCCCGACATCATCTACTGCTCGATCAATGGGTTTGGCAACGACGGCCCCTACGCCAACCGTCCGGCCCTGGACCCGGTCATCCAGGCTCTCACCGGCATGATCGCCGGCCAGGCGAGCATGTCTCTCCCCTTCCCCGACCTGATCCGGACGCTGGTGGCAGACAAGGCCACCGCATACACCGCAGCCCAGGCCATCACCGCTGCGCTCTTCGCCCGAGATAGGGGTGCCGGCGGCCAGAGACTCGACCTGTCAATGCTCGATGCAACCATGGCCTACTACTGGCCGGACGGTATGAGTGACAAGACTCACCCAGATGATCCGACAGCGGCCCCGCTTCGCGCCTGCGACCTCTATCAGCTTGTCGACACCATCGATGGAAAGATCGTCTACTTCATCGCTACGCAGAAGCAACTGCTGGGGATCTGGCGAGCGCTCGATAAGCATGAGTGTCTCGAAAACCCCGACTACAACGACATCAGGATGTTCGGAGCGGATCCGGCGAAGGCGATTGCTGCCTCGTTGATGATCAACGAACTCATCGGCTCATTCACCACGGTCGACATCGTTGATCGGATGGCGATCAACGAGATTCCATGCGCCCCTGTATTGGACCGCGATGAAGCAATTCTCGATGCCCAAATCGTTCACAACGAAACCATTGTTGAGTGGGACCATCCCACTCTCGGGCGACTGCGCCAGCCCCGACCTGCGACACATTTCAGCGCCACACCGTCTCCGATTCGCACCTTCATCGGCACCACCGGAGAACACACTGATGAGGTGCTCGCTGAGTTCGGCCATGATGCCGACTCCATTGCCCGCCTTCGTGGCCAGGGCGTTGTCGCTTAGCCAGGATCAACTGCTTCGAGCACGCGCATCGGCGTGATCGGCAAATCCGCGAGTCGTGTACCCACGGCGTCGCTCACCGCGCAGGCCACTGCCGCCAGCGTCGGCACAATTCCCACTTCACCCACACCACGCACGCCATACGGGTGCTTCGGGTTTGGCACCTCGATCACGATCGTGTCGATCATGGGCAGATCCGACGCAACCGGCATCCGGTAATCGAGGAACGATGGGTTCTCGAGCGTCCCATCAGGGTTGTGGATGTATTCTTCGTTGAGCGCCCAGCCAATCCCTTGGACAACACCACCCTGCATCTGCCCCTCGACATAGCTGGGATGGATCGCCCGGCCAGCATCTTGTGCCGTGGTGAAACGAACCACTGAGACCACGCCGGTCTCGGGGTCAATCTCGACATCCACGACCTGGGTCGAGAAGCCGGGTCCGGCGCCCCGGGTGTTCTTGCTCGCCGTCACCGCAATCGGGCCACCGGTACGGGCCGCTGTACCGGCGAGATCGCGCATGGTCAGGGGCGGCCCCGAGCCATCGATGCGTTGAGCGCGGCCATCGCTCCACTCCACGTCCCCCGCGTCGCATGACCAGGTCAGAGCGGCCCGACTACAGAGGTCGGCACGGAGTTCCTCGCAGGCGATCGCAATCACCGCTGAGGTTGCGTGTGTGGTGCGACTGCCTCCAGTGACGTCATTGAAACCAACCGACTCGGTGTCAGCTACCGCAACCCGGATTGTGTCGAGTTCGATGCCAAGTTCTTCGGCGGTGACGAGTGCATTTGATGCCCGACTGCCACCGATATCTGGTGAGCCGGTGAGCAAGCTCACGCCTCCGGCATCGTCCACGCTGATGGTGACCGATGAACTGCCAGCCGCGTTGAACCAGAAGCCGGACGCAACCCCACGACCCTGATTGGGTCCGAGCGGCGTCGAGTAGTGATCGCTATCGCGGATCGCCTCGAGCGTTTCAACAAATCCGATCCGCGCGAATGTCGGCCCATAGTACGCCTGCGTGCCCTCGGCAGCGGCATTGCGGAGTCGAAGCTCGATGGGGTCCATGCCGAGTTTCATGGCGATTTCGTCGATCACGCTCTCAACAGCAAACGCCGCCATCGGGCCGCCGGGGGCGCGATAGGCATGCACCTTGGGCTTGTTGCAAACAACGTCAAGTCCCTTGACGAGGAAGTTAGGAATATCGTACGACGCAAGGAACGTCATGATCGCCCCGTTCAGCGGAGATCCAGGGAACGCTCCCGCTTCGAGCGCCATCCACCCATCGCAGGCAACGATTTGCCCATCCTTGGTGGCCCCCATCTTCACCCGCACCTTGGTCCCCGATGTCGGGCCGCTAGCACGAAAAACCTCACCCCGGTCCATCACCAGCCGTACGGGCCGGCCTGCTTTAGCCGACAAAACAACAGCCAACGGTTCGAGATAAATCGTGGTTTTCCCACCAAAGCCACCGCCGATCTCCGCAGGCGTCACCGTGAACTGAGAGACTTCACGGGCGAGCACCGCCGCAACCTGGGCGCGAATCGAGAAGTGTCCCTGGGAGGAGACCCAAATATGGGTACGGCCGTCCTCGCTCGCGTCGACCACCGTGGCGTGCGGCTCGATGTATCCCTGATGAACCGGCTTCGTGGTGAACTCGCGCTCAACAACGACATCTGCCCCGGCGAAACCAACTTCTAGATCGCCACGATCCATCGTCATAGTCTTTGCGACGTTTCCATCGCCGTCGTAGCCCTTGTGTAGGACAGGCGCGTCGGCGGCCAGCGCCTCGTTAATGGTCAGCACATGTGGGAGCACCTCGTAGGTGACCTTGATCTCGGCGGATGCGGCTCGCGCCAGCGCACGCGAGGTCGCTGCCACCGCAGCGACTGGATGACCCTGATACAGCACACGATCCCGCGCCATGACGTTCAGTGAGCGATCACGGGTGCCGGCGTCGACATCGGCGTCACCAAGATCGGGCAGGTCGGCGCCCGTGATCACGGCGCGCACGCCAGGCATCGCCTCAGCGACCGTCGTGTCGATCGACACAATCCGTGCGTGCGGGTGGGGCGAACGCGCCACCGCACCTTCAAGCATCCCTGGCAACATCAGATCAGCAGAGAACCTCGCGCGGCCCGTGACCTTGTCGAGACCATCTGGGCGGATCGATCGCGTGCCGATCCACGTAAGTTCTTGCTGAACGTCTGTCATGGGAACGAACCTACTGTGGCACAACGAGCTGATAGCGCTCCAAACCTCAGCGAGTCTTAGTCAGGCTGGACGTATTTCCAGCCGAATCGTCCCTTGATGCAGAGGTGGCCGTTGGTGACGGAGTGATCCGCCGGTGACGTGACCTTGATGATCTTCTCGTCCTGAGTGTGGAGCTCCAAGTTGCAGCCCACACCGCAGTATGAGCAGACCGTGCGCGTGACGTCCTGGTCATCGGGACGCCAGTCGTCGGCCTCACGCAGGTCGTACTCAGTCTTGAATTGGATTGCCCCAGTCGGGCACACGGAAATGCAGTTGCCGCAATAAACACAAGCCGAGTCAGGCAGGGCTGTGTCGTACTCGGTGGAGATGCGGGCGCCGAAGCCGCGACCGCTCACCGCAATCGCATAGGTGTGCTGTGCGTCGTCGCCGCAGGCCGAGACGCACTTGTAGCAGAGCACGCATTGGTCATAGTCACGAATGAAGAGGTTGTCTTGGATCTTCGGCGCCTCACCCATGCGGACCGCCGGCATCTCGTACTGGTCGTAGCGCTCCGGCTTCGATCCGTAAAACTCCATCCACTGGCCGAGTTCTTCGGCTTGGCTTAGGTCTACGCCGGAGCCCAGAAATTCGAGCACCATCTTGCGGCTGTGGCGCACCCGCTCCG
>JABIQM010000223.1 GCA_018699415.1 Acidimicrobiaceae bacterium | reverse complement strand
GGCCAGTGGCTCGACCGCTGGTTCGGTATCACGCTGCCGTTCACCACCGCCGGCGCGATTCTTGCCGCCACATTCGTCGCTCTACCGTTCTTCGTCACCACCGTTGAGTCTGCGTTGCGTCAGAACGGCACGGAACTCGAGGAAGCCGCCGCTGTGTCAGGGGCTCGACCGTTAGTGGCCTTTCTTACCGTCACGGTCCCCGCATCCCGCGAGTCGATTGTGGCCGGCCTCGCACTGGCATGGGCTCGGGCACTGGGGGAATTTGGCGCCACCGTCACCTTCGCCGGCAACCTCGCAGGCCGGACCAGGACACTACCGCTGCAAACATTCATCGCCCTCGAATCCGACCCTGAGGCAGCACTGGCCATCAGTGTGCTGCTACTCACCATCAGCCTCGGCGTGTTGGTCGCGCTCCGCGGCCGATGGCTCGTGCGATGACCATCATCATCCGCGGTCGTATCCGCCGAGGGGACCTGGACCTTCAACTTGATCTCAAACTGAGGCCGGGCCTCACCTCAATCGTTGGCCCCAACGGTTCCGGAAAGACAACGATCCTCCGGCTCCTCGCAGGGTTGGAAGCGCTCGACGAAGGCACGCTCACCGTCAATGGGCGAGTCATCGATTCACCATCCGCAGGCGTGTTCGTTCCGGCGGAGGAACGCGAGTTGGCCATGGTTTTCCAAGACCACCGTCTGCTGCCGCATCTCAGCGCCGTCGACAATGTCGCCTACCCGTGGCGCAGACTCGGCCACGATCGCTCGACGGCGCGGGACCATGCTGCAGCTGCGCTCCATTCAGTCGGGGCCGATGCACTGGCTGCACTTCGCCCTCGTTCACTCTCGGGCGGACAAAGCCAGCGCGTTGCCATAGCCCGCGCCATTGTCGCAAACCCGACTGCGCTCCTGCTCGACGAACCACTGGCATCGGTCGACCCGGACGGGCGGCCACTCCTTCGCGAACTGTTCAGCTCATGCCCAGCGACCTATACGATCTGGGTCACCCACGACTCCCACGATGCCAGCCTGGCTGACTGCCTCGTCACCGTATCCGCGGGCGAAATCCACCAGACTGAGCAGACATGAGCGACCACACCGACCCCACTACAGCCTTCCGTCTCGATGACAAGGTCGTGCTTGTCACCGGAGCGAGCTCAGGACTGGGCGAACGATTCGCTCGCGTGGCAGTTGCCGCAGGCGCGACGGTAGTGCTCGCGGCTCGACGAGCCGAGCGACTCAACGCCCTCGTCGACGAACTGCCAAATGCCATAGCCGTGCCCATCGATCTCAGCGAACCGGGCGGACCCGAGGCGTGCGTGGCGGCAGCTTTGGAGGCCTGCGGCCGAGTCGATGTGCTGCTCAACAACGCAGGCATTTCGCAGGTGGAACCAGCGCTCACAATGACCACAGACAGCTTTCGCCACGAGATCGAGATCGACCTGGTTGCCCCCTTTGCCGTTGCCCGCGAGGTAGCCACGGCCGCGATTGCGGCGGGTCGACCCGCGTCGATCATCAACCTCGGATCTGTGCTCGGCTCGGTGGCCGGCGGCAAGCTCCGCGTTCCGGGCTATGCCGCGGCCAAGGGTGGCATCCACAACCTCACACGCGAGCTGGCATCTCAGTGGGCCCGCCGCGGCATCCGCGTCAACGCAATCGCTCCAGGCTGGTTCGAGACGGAGATGAACTCTGGCATGTTCGCTGATGCGGGCGGTGAGGCCTATATGCGCGACGGCGCCGCCATGGGTCGACCCGGAGTCGATGGCGAGTTGGACGGAGCGATGTTGTATCTCGCGAGTAATGCGTCCAGCTTCGTGACGGGCCAAGTCCTGCACGTCGACGGCGGCTGGACCATCAGCTGACCGGACTCACTTGGGATTCTCGGGACGGGGGACGATATTGACACCCTTGGTGAGGCGGCGGCGATGGTGTGCACCTCCTCCCCCATGGGTGCGCACCATCGCCCCGCCTTCCAAGACGCAAGGGCCTCGGGCAGCACGCACTCGAAACTTCGACGTACGTGAGCGGACCACATGCTGCGTCACATGTGTCTCCTGCGTCAAGGGCTCGGGAGTAATTTTATCCGGCAGAACGGCCGCCGTTCGGGCGACCCAATGAGTCCACGAGGAACGACAGTTGGAGTAGCAGCAGATTTTCCGCTACTTCTTCCTGTGGCGTCATGTGGGTGACACCCGAAAGCGGCAGGACTGTGTGGGGCTTTCCGGCCTCAAGCAGCGCACGGCTGAGTTGGAGCGTGTGCGCCGCGACAACGTTGTCATCGGCAAGACCATGAATCAACAACAAGGGACGCATCGGTGTGTCGCCCATCTGCGCTGGCTCCGTACAGAGGTCTGATATTTCGTAGTTCGCCGGCTCAGTCCAGGGGTGCCCGAGATAACGCTCGGTGTAATGCGTGTCGTAGAGACGCCAGTCGGTAACCGGGGCACCAGCGATGGCCGCGTGGAACACATCGGGGCGGCGAAGCACCGCAAGCGCAGCGAGATAGCCGCCAAACGACCAGCCGCGGATGGCCACCCGAGACAGATCAAGCGCCGAGTGGGCGTCAGCTGCCGCGTGTAGAGCCTCGATCTGATCGTCGAGCACGGGGGCGGCAAGATCACCACGTACTTGGCGTTCGAAGGCCGGCCCTCGCCCGGGGGTGCCGCGACCGTCGGTCACGAGCACTGCGTATCCCTGATTTGCGAACCATTGGCTGGCGTAAAACAAACCCGCCGCCTGCTGTACGCGCTGAGCGTGAGGTCCGCCGTATGGATCAAGGAGCACCGGCAGCGGCGAACCATCGTGGTCTTTGGGAAGCAGCAGGGCCGACGCCAACCTCCGACTGCCGAGGCGGTGCAGTGAGACATTCAGCTCGAGATCGGGCTTTTCAGAGTGATCGGCTACTGCCGCGACGGCCGTCATACCCACATGGATTTGTGGTGGGCGGTCGTCGCCGGCCATCGTGCGACGGCTGCGAACCTCGGTGCTTGCACCCACGACGGCGCTGTGAATACCGTCACCGGGTGTCAGCCTCGTAACCGAACCATCCCACGTCACCGCAATGAGGTCGATCGTGGTGGAGTCGTACGAGCCGGCAATCAGAACGCGCTCTTCGTTGGCGTCGATCACCCGGCGCACCTGTAGTTCGTCCTCGGTGAAAGCCTGACCATCGATGCAGAGGCGACGAGCGGCACCGCGGTCTTCGACCGTGATGAGACGGCCGCGGTGCAGCGATGGCATTCCGGGGATCAGTTCAACCCAGTGCTCGTCAGTAATGCGGTACCGCTCGGTGGTCGCCCCCGTCTGCGGGTTGACCTCAAGCACGGCGAGGGTGCGCTGATCCCGTGTCTGCACGGTAAGAATCAGGCCTTCCTCGGACCATGAAGCGTCGGCCAGGTACTCCCAGGTTCGGTCAGCCCATGAGGATCCGCCATGCCAGTCGACGTCGATGCGGCTGCTGTCGAGGCCGATGATTGCAAGTGCGACTTCGGCGTTGGCGGTACCGGCAGCGGGATAACGGATTGGCGTGGGCACGACGGAAGGGTCCACGGGGGCTGCGATCCACCACTCATTAATTGGTGCAACGTCAACTCGTTCAACCAGCAGCCGGTCACTGTCCGGTGCCCACCAGAATCCGCGCGTGCGTCCCATCTCCTCACCGGCAATGAACTCAGCGGCACCCCAAGAGACTGTGTCGCCCTCCTCTTCAATTATTAGGCGATCACCGGCTTGATCAGCCAGACGCAGAGAGTTGCTCGCCACATAGGCCGCGCAAGAACCATCGGGAGACAACCGAGGATCAAAGGCGCCTGCGGCCGTTGGCAGCATGTCGATGTTTCCCGTTTCGAGATCGACGCGCGCCACCTGACCGCCGAGAGCGAAGACAGCAACAGAAAGGTCACGCGTAGCGTCGTAGGCGACGATCCCACCACCCGACTCTCGGGCTCGCTCGCGACGAGCCCGTTCCTCTGCCGGAAGGTTTGCATCGTCTGCACCAAGTGCAGCCGGATCAACTATCAATCGTTCCTCGCCGGTCGCCACATCGATCGCCCAGAGACCATTGACCGGGTCCTCCGGCCCCGATGAACGCAAGAACATGACCAACGACCCATTCCCCGCAACACGGATGTCACGGGGGGCGCCGAGCGTGAATCGTCGCGTTACCGCCTGGCGGCGGGGGAACGACCTCAGGTTTGTCATGCCCGGATTGTGCCCGAAATTCGCGCGTTGGGCGAAGGCGACTGCCGCCAACGCGTCCGAGCGATCAGATGTGGTGGACCATTTGAACAAGTCGCGCTTGGCCGTCTGCGACAAGAAAGCCGCGACCAGGAATGTCGATACGGCCGAGACGGCGTGGGAGCGGCGCGCCAAGCAGGTCGCCGTCGAGTGGGTCAGGCTGCAACAGGACTCCGGCTCGAGAAGCTGCGAGGTCGGCCGACCAGTGACCGTAGGCCTGCCTGAATCTGCTCGGGTTAGCGCTGGCGATCATATGAACGCCTGCAGGCGGCCTCGCCACCAGACGCGCAAGATCACCGGTCGGATCCTCCACAGTGAGACAGTCATCAACCAAAATTAGTGTTGGACCACGAGTGGACAACTCCCCAATGAGGTCGGACGGCTGAATAGGGTCGACGCCGAGTGCCGCAGCCAGGGCTGTACCAACCACGATCGACGACGACGCCAAGGAACCAATGGCGGCTAAGGCGGTGGTGCGACCGCTACGGGCAGGGCCAAGAACCAACGCATGTTCGCCGCCGTGCAGCGTGAGCGAAGCCAGTTGGAGATTGGCGTCAGCTATTGCGATGTGGAGTTCAGCGAGAACGCCAATCGTTACCGAGGCCCCAACTGCTGAAGTCGGAATCGAGGGAGCCAGGACACCGATCACAAACGGCGCACTTGCAGGCCGATGGTCCATCCAGTTCGCAACAGCATCGCCAACACGGGGTCCGGAACGCATGACGTGCAGCAGCGAGCCGTCACTCACCCGGCGGGCCCTCCCAGGGGGAAGATCGACATCAAGGGCCGGCAAGCCAAAACGAAGCGCGTCGACGGGATCCGCCGAGCCGTGAAGAAGAATTGTGCTGGCAGTGGCAGCCATGGCGGTTGGTAGTTCCGCGGCGCGGCGAATCGAGACGGCCACGACAACGCCTACTGCGGGTCCATCGGCCCAAATGCGAGCCAACTGGTTGTGAATCTCACTGTCGCGGATCGGGTCATGGGCACGTTCGAGCCCTCCTAGGTCGTCGACAATCAGGAGGATCGGCGGCTCTCCTGGGCACTGCGTCGACCGCCTCGCTGCTACCTCGTCATCGAGTCGTCTCAGGAGTCGATATCGGCGCTCGGTATCAGTCGGCCCGATGACAACTCCTAGTGCCCCAAGCGCGGCGAGTTCACCCGCATCGAGGTCGGCGACGTAAATGTGGCCGCCGCCGTCGATGCAGCTGAATGCAGCCTCGGCGAGCGTCGAAGTTGCGCCACTACGCCGTCCGCCTAAGACGACGAGATGGCCGTCGGTCGGCTTCCATCCTTCGACTCGGCGGCATTGACTGTCGGGGTCGTCGATCAACCACCAGCCATCAGGGTCGCGCTCGACTATCGGGGGCAGCGGATCCGGCCAGGGGGACCGTGGAGGTGGACGATCTCCCCAGGCGAGGCCGACAGAGTGGACCAGCCGCTGGAGATCCGATGGCCCATCGTCAACTCCCAGCGACACAGCCTCAACGTCGTCCAGGAGTCGAACGTCAACCGGCGATCGTTGAGCCTCGCGCCCGGTGATGATCGCCGATTGAAACGCGATGAGCTCAGACGGACCAACTCGGGCGATGGCCCGGCCCGGCCGCAGGCGAGAGATCGCTGCAGCATCGGGCGAGCCGATGACATCGACGGAGTCGTGGGGGTCGGTCACACGCAGCGCGATGCGGCAGCCGGCGTTGGCTCGGATGTCATCGGTGACCACACCAGCTGGGCGCTGTGTGGCGAGCACGAGATGGACACCCAGGCTTCGGCCCCGCTGGGCGATGCCCACGAGGGCGATCAGGAAGTCGGGGAGTTCAGAGGCCAACGTGGCGAATTCATCGACCACAACCATCAAACGGGGCAACGACTCCTCCGGCGACTCGATCGAGCGAAAAGCGGCGATGTCCTGTGCGCCGACCGCTCGGAGTCGGTCCTCGCGGTACCGCAATTCAGCCTGCAAGCAGTGCAGGGCTCGAGCAGCCAGGGACTGGTCGAGATCGGTAACAAATCCGGCGATGTGGGGCAGTTGGCGACAGCAGTCGAAGGCGGCACCGCCCTTGTAATCGATCAATACAAAAGCGCAGTGATCCGGATCGTGGGTGGACGCCAGCCCAGCAATAAGCGAACGTAGGAGCTCAGATTTTCCTGAGCCGGTGGTGCCACCGACGAGAAGATGCGGCCCGGCCCCAATGAGGTCGAGCTCAACCGGACCGTGGGCGTCCGCGCCAATGATGGCCGTCAGCGAGTCCCGCCCGCTGGTGTCAACCCAACGACCGAGAATCTCAGCAGGGTCGTCACCACCGATAGCGAGGGTCCGAAGCAGTGGCACGGTGTCGGGCACCCCGGCGTCACGACGGTGCAGGGCGGGATCATCGAGTTGGGCGAGACGCCGTGCCGCGGCACGTGCCTGCGAGCGAGAGAGGCCCCATGCGAGTGCGGACTTGATGCCATCGGCACGCCGCGGGTCACGCCGGGTGACCCATCCGACGCGGTCAAGCTGTAACAGATCGGAGCACCCAGCGGGCAGCCGATCAACGGTCGGAGCAATCACGATCACAGCGACACGCTCATGCTCAAGCAATCGACGACCCAGCGTGTCGCGCCCATGGAACGCAGCAGGATCGTCGAGAAGCATGACCACCGCGGTCTTCGATTCTGAGGAGAGCCCGGCGAGCGCATGATCCGCGATCTCGACATCGGCGGTGCGTCCAATGAGTGCACCTGGTTCACCATCGATCGGGCCACCACAGTGTGGTAGCCACCGACACCACGCCCAGTCGTCGGTTACGTCCGCCGACGCAGCGACGACAAGGCGAGACACCGACGGCCCATGGTGCACGACGAGTTGTGTCGCAAGCGCACGAGCCAGGGCTTGAGCCGGGGATCGCGGACCGACGATCCCCACGATTCGACCGGGTGAAAGGTCAACGACTGCTGGGACTGCAAGAAGTCGGGGTGCTGCGTTGACGGTCGCGATAGCAAGGCTGCTTGGCTCAAGTTCCGTACCCGCCCCTTCGACCACAAGCGCGGGAGCAAAACGAACGTCGGTCGTTCCAATACCGACGCAAAACGCGTCGAGATCGTCGGCTCCTCGTTCCCAAATCTGCGACGAAAGTTGGGTGGCACGCTCAATGACTAGATCCATGCTCGGCACGAATGATCGCTGCCTGGTTATCTCAGCCGCACACAGCTCCGGTAGTCGTATCTCGAGCTTGGCGCACGCTTCTCGCTCCCGAGTCTTGGCCTCGCGGTGTTCGCGCTCGGCCCGGTGACGTCGCTCCCACCACATCCCGATTGTGACAACTGGCCCAAGCGCGGCGAACACGGCCAGCATCGGCGAGAGGACCAAGGCAATAATCGCGCCGCCGATCATCGGTATGAAGAGGCCGGCGATCGAGAGTGGTTCGTTCGGCCGTCGACCGGGTGGTTCCGCTGGCACACAGATCGCCACCGGCTCAACGGCTGGAGCGAGGCGTGGAGGCCGGTTGAACGGCACCACACCATCAGCGAGGCCAATTCCCTCCTGCAGTGCGAGTGGGGACACATCGGCTCGAGCCCTGCTGTCCGCCGACAACAAGGCTCGAGCTAATGGTTTCGCCGGGACCACGGGGGGCGTGGGGCTTGGGTGGACAAGCGAACCCTGGCGAAGAGCGAGTTGGCCGATGGGGGTGGCGGGCGGATGCCACCGCCCATCGACGATGACGCCACGAAGAAGGGGGGTCGTGGCGGAGTGTGTGGCGGGTTCCAGAGCCCTGGCGAGATCATCCGCCGAGAGATCTTCACTATTGATCAGGACTTCAACCTCGCGGTCAAAGCGGTCGATCACCCGGAACCCACTCACGATTGGCTTACGTTCGGACCGTCGACGGCTCAGACGGTGTCGAGCGCCGACACACCAGCCTGAAGCTCGCGCCTGATGAAAGTTGCGTGTTCTCCGAGCGCGCCGACCAGGTTGGTCAGATTTGGACGGAACTCTGTGGTCCACAGCGTCTGGAACCGATCGGCGCGGGCACCCTGCCAGGTGGTGCCATCGATCCCACCCTGGATGGCACGGACCACATCCTGCACGGCCTGCTGCTGCCGGCCGAAGTTACCGGCCAACTGCTCCATTTGGCTCTTGCTCATTACCAGCATGTCACCAGCCATAATCTTCGCTACCTTTCGCTAGGTTTCATATGTTTTTATGATGTTACTATTACATACATATCATGTGACATCCAATTGATTTGTAGAAAAGCTTAAAAATAGCGACGATGACAAGGCGGTATCGGCTTCTGCCCTCCTACGGTTTCTCCAATGACACGGCCTTTACCCACGATGACGATCACCCGTCGAATGCTTGGCTCACCCGGCGACTGGCAGATTCGGCGCCCCCGTCTACCCAGTCCCGCCCCTGGTCTCAGCTGGCTTGGTCCGATCACCGTGATCGCTAGCGTTGCGCTGTCGTGGCTCGCATTCGCCGATGCGATCGGCGAAGAGGGCGAAGGCAGCCCGTCATTTGGGCTCTTCATTGGAGCCGCGTCAATCCTTTTGATGGCATGGAGCTTTCTGCTCGCCCTACGGCCTCGCACGCTCGAACCACTATTCGGCGGACTCGATTCGATGTACCGGGTCCACCGTTGGGCGGGCACCCTCGCGGTAATCGCAATGTTCCTGCACACGCGGATGGAACCTGAGATTGAGGATGGGTTTCGCGGGGCTAGCAAGCAAACAGCCGAATTCGCCGAAGAACTCGCCGGTGTCGCGGAGATCGCGCTCTACGTCCTGATCGGTATCTCGTTGATCCGCTGGTTTCCCTATCGCTGGTGGCGGCTGACCCACAAGCTGCTTGGCGTGCCATTCCTCTTCGCTTGTCTGCACTTCTACACCGCAGAGAAGCCCTACCCGAACGGTTCCGGATGGGGCTGGTACTTCGGCATCTTCATGGTTGTGGGGATCGTCGCCTACGGGCTCCGCGTCGTCGTCCGCGACATGATTTTCCCCGGGCTGCGCTACACCATCTCCGGAACCACGGTCCACGGAACCACTCTCGAACTCACGCTGCGACCCGATGGGGACAGGCTGCAGCATCAGAGCGGGCAGTTCGCCGTCGTGAAGGTGCAGAAGCCCGGGCTGAGCGAACCCCACATCTTCACAATCGCATCGGGGCCTGATGAGCCCGCTCTTCGGTTCTTTATCCGCGATCTTGGCGACTGGACCACCAAGATGCAGACCGCAGACCTGCTCGGGGCCACCGTTGTCGT
Source organism: Acidimicrobiaceae bacterium (assembly GCA_018699415.1). Lineage (GTDB taxonomy): Bacteria > Actinomycetota > Acidimicrobiia > Acidimicrobiales > Aldehydirespiratoraceae > JAACCU01. Next base: position 1,676 of record JABIQM010000223.1, on the reverse strand, counting down.
CGAAGGGCCTTACGGACGATTCGAACCGACCCTTTCGCACACGTCACGCACCGTGTGGGTTGCCGGTGGCGTGGGCATCACCCCATTCCTCTCCGCCTCTCACACATTGGATCCCGCTCCCGAAGGTGAGCGGCCCGTGCTCTTCTACGCGGTGCGGTCCGTGGACGACGCTATGGCGCTCGACGTTCTCCGCCAGGCCGAAGCCGAAGGCCGTATCGATCTCCGACTCTGCAGTTCATCCCTGGGTACTCGCTTCTCTCGCGAACTGCTCGCCGAGCACGTCGGCTCAGATCTGAGCGGCGCCCACGTAGCCGTATGCGGCCCTGTTGGACTTATTCGTGCCGCGTCTGACGCAGCCCGCTCGCTCGGAGCGACACACATCGAGACAGAAGACTTCGATATCCGTCAGGGATTCGGGCCGGACTTGTCCCAAGACGTTGACAACCTCATCACCCAGTTCATGGCTGGAAGAACGGATCGTCGCCGCTGAGGAAGACCTCACAGCGAGCCACAACAGACACGAGGTCACTGGCTGCCCGCTCGCCAGTCGGGTCAAGTTCGGGACGATCGACGAGCCATCCGAGCAGCGACAACGACCGTAGAAGCAGGAACGTCGAGAGAAGCGCCTCATGATCGGCAGGCAGAGCTCGGCATTCCCGGTAGCCGGCAACGACTGCATCCTTCACTTCGGGAAACCAAGCCAAACAAGATTGGTCGTAGATCGAGACAGCAAGGTCATGGAGATGCCATCCGAAACCTGCGTCATCGAAGTCGATCATCACGAGATCATCGCCATCGACGAACAAATTCTCGGCATAGAGATCGGCGTGGATCAAGCCGTAGCGGTCGGCGCCAGTACCGAACGCGGACAAGGTCTCATGCAATGCATCGCGGGTTCCGACGAGCACCTCACGCTGGTCGGCTTCAGCGCCGGGGGCCTCCCAGAATCGACCCCATAAGGGGTCGGGCCCCACCATGCCATCAACGTTCCAGGCTCTGCGTTGGAACCAGGACGGCCGCTCCCATTCACCAGACTGGTTGTGAAGCTCACCAAGGAGGGCGCCGGTGCGCCGGTACCAGTCAGCGGCCTCCCCCGACGAGATCTCTGCATCAAGGGTCTGACTCATCGTCTGGCCGGCAACCCAGTCGACAACACCGACAAAACGACGGTCACCATCGGAGACATCGACAGCCACGTGACTTCGGCCATCGGATGCCTCGATCGGTCGAGCTGTTGCGAGGACTCCGCCCTTGTTCAGCGAATCCACCCAGGCGTGCTCGGATTCGAGCTCGATGAGCGAGTTGTACCCCGATCGATGCAGACGGGCCACGACTGGACCACCCATCGCCCGCTCAACACGAAAGACCAGGTTCTCACTGACCGACAAAAGATCAACACCGACAATGTCGAACGGCCATGCGCGTAGAGCTCGGGTGACAGCGGCGGCCTCGCGCTGCCAGCGGTCGTCAGCCACTACTTCGCCGCGGCGAGCACGGGTGACATGACATCGAGAAGGTGGTCGGCGTCTGCCATCGAAAACACGAGCGGCGGACGGAGCTTCAATACGTGACCATGCGGGCCGTCCAGGCCGATCAAAACACCTGCCTGGCGCGCTGCGTTGACGATGGCTCTGGCTCCTGCCCCATCCGGGCCACCGTCGCGATCGAGCCAGTCG
>JABIQM010000216.1 GCA_018699415.1 Acidimicrobiaceae bacterium | reverse complement strand
TGCCGCGTCTCCGGATCTCCACCGCATTCTTGGACCCGCCGTTGGCGTGCCGATGCTGGCTGTTGATATCGGCGAGCGCAGCGACGAAAGTGATCAACTCGGAGCGGTCTTGGCTGGCCACCCCGTCGTGGCCATGGCGGTGGGTACGGGGGCACATCCCACTTGGGATCTTGTAGGCGAGTCACCGGGCAGTGCGATTGATGCTGTCCTCGCCTCCCCAAATGCCTCCGTCGTCGCGGCCCAGGTGCTCCGCGGCCATGCGCTACGTTCGGCAGACGAAGGTCTCCTCGTCGAGTCGCTCGCCTACGCCGCGCTCCAGGGAGGACCCGAGTTCGCCGCCTGGCTGGCCGGCCGTGGCCACCGGGTTCGCCGAGATCTCCACGAACCCAGGATCGAGATGCACGACCACGGCCCCTCAGTGGAGATTGTCTTGAACCGACCTCGCCTGCACAATTTGATGGACGCGGCGATGCGCGATCAGTTGGTCACCGCTCTCGTCGCCGCCGGCGCTGAACCTGATAGAGCACTCCTCATGCGGGCGAACGGGCCGAGCTTCTGCGGTGGCGGCGACCCGGCTGAGTTCGGCACGGTGGCCGACACCGCGACCGCTCACCTGATTCGTAGTTCCGCAAACGTCGCACCGGCCCTCATGGCGGTCAGCGAACGCACCACCGTCGAGATCCACGGGCCAGCGGTCGGCGCCGGGATCGAACTCGCCGCCTTCGCTCATTGTGTACGCGCCACCGCTGACGCAACTTTTCGACTCCCGGAACTCCAGATGGGGCTTATCCCCGGGGCTGGAGGCACAGTGAGCATTCCTGCGCGGATCGGCCGCCAACGGACGCTGGAGTGGCTTCTGTCGGGAACAGAGTTAGATGCCGAGACCGCCCTCAGTTGGGGCTTGGTCGACAACCTCATAGATACGGCTAACTAAAGCCAACGGTCTCATCAACGCGGACCGATAGCTGGCCGATGACGCACTGAGCGAACACCACCATCGAAAGCCCAGCGATGTCCGTCCGGCTCAAGACAAGCCCGCGATTTCAGACCGCCATCCATGAGCGAGATGGTCGCTGCGCTCCCCCGTTCTTTCGATGCCGGAACTAGCGGCGTCGGCCTTTGCCCCGACCGCGTCGGGAACCACCTTCGCGCTCAGTGCGACGTTGACGTTCCTCTTCGCGCACCCGTTGCTGTTCCAACTCTTGAGCTAGTGCTCGGAATCGATCGACCCGCAGGGGATCAGCACTGCCATTTTTCACCGCAGAGCACACGGCACAATCTGGCTCAGCATCATGGGTGCAGTCTCGAAATCGACACGCATGCGCCAGTTCGACGAGGTCGTCAAAGATGAGATCGAGCGCATGCTCAGCCTCCCAAAGGCCGATCGCTCGAATCCCAGGGGTGTCGAGCACCAGCCCCGTATCGGATGGGAGCATCACAAGTTCTCGCGCCGTGGTGGTATGTCGACCCTTGGCGTCACTCGCTCTCACATCACCCACTTCGAGTAGTTCGGTGCCCACGAGTGCATTCACCAGCGATGACTTACCGACACCACTCGCGCCGATGAGTGCCAGGGTCCGTGTCGGCCCAACGGCACCTCGCAGCGTTTCAAGGCTCGCGACATCGTCGAGGCTGGTGACGAAAACCGCCATATCGCGAGCGACCGATCGAACGGTGGCTTCAATTGGGTCGTCGATCGCCACATCCACCTTCGTCAGGATGACGATCGGCTCGGCGCCGCTGTTGGCTGCCATCACCAGGAGTCGCTCAAGCCGCCCGGCGGGCAGCGGCCGGTCAAGGCCGTGCACAACTCCGACGAGTTCGACGTTGCTGGCAAGCACCTGTTCTAGATCGCGTTCGGCAGGATCGCGGCGGCTCACGCTCGTGCGGCGAGGAAGGATCCGAGCGACTACATCCCCGAGGCCATCCTCGTACCCAATGTCGACCCAGTCACCTGTGACAGGAGCACGTTCATCTTGGGCTCGCTGCGAATCCGACAGAACTCGCACAACACCATCGACGGTGATCACATCGCACTCGCCCCTGTCGACGCGGATCACACGACCCAAACGATTGACGTCGACCATTTGCTCGGATGGCACGGCGTGGAGTCCCCACGGGGTCAAATCATTCACGGTTCCCCTATTCTGGCCTGCTCAACAGAATCTGGCGCCTTCGGGAACTATCCGGGGCCAATCTTCGTTCTTCAACCATGGTTGCGAAAATCACCGATCTCTCACAGGCGAAGAACGGGCGGGCGTCCGCGCCCCGCTGGATGGGAGCATTGGCCGGCATGGCTGCGGCCGCCGTCGCTCTCGGTTTCAGCCAATGGGTCGAAGGCGCAAGTGACATCCCTGGCCTCGTTCTTGGGATCGGTGAATGGGTGATCGACTACACCCCGGGCTGGATTGCCGAATGGTCGATCGAAGACCTGGGATCAGCGGGCAAGGGCAGTCTTCTGCCTGGCATCACGCTTGTCTCATTCCTGATCGCCGCCATGCTCGGCGATATTTCCCTCCTCCGGAGTCGGCGCTGGGGGGTGCTCGGATTCATCGCCTTTGGTGTCTTCGGCGCGTTCGCTGCGGGCCGCAATCCGCAATCGCCCACAATCGCCAGCTGGTTCTGGTCCCTGTTCGCTACCGGGCTCGGCGTCGCGACCCTCGTCTTGTTGGTCGACATCGCTCGCGGCACAATCGTTGAGTCCGGCGACGACGAACTGGCCAGTCCGCTGAACCCACCGCGAAGCCGCCGGGCCTTCTTGGCCTGGAGCGGAGGGGCCGGTGCCATCGCACTTACCGGTGTCGGTTTGGGTAAGGCGACTGCGGGGCCGTCAGCGGCCGAACTCGCCCGCGATGCCATTGTGCTTCCGACG
>JABIQM010000301.1 GCA_018699415.1 Acidimicrobiaceae bacterium | reverse complement strand
CGAGATCCACGCCTTCAACCTTGTGACAGAGGACAAAGCCCGTGCCCAGGCGGAAGCCGTCGACGCGTTAGTTGTGGCCGGTGAACCGTTGGGCCCGCTCGCTGGCGTGCCACTCGCACTGAAAGACAACATGTGTACCCGGGGTATCCCCACCACATGCTCGTCCAAAATGCTGGAAGGCTGGCGCCCGCCCTACGACGCCACCGTCGTGTCCCGTCTGGCTGACGCCGGCGCCGTTTTCGTTGGCAAAACCAACCTCGACGAGTTCGCCATGGGATCGTCGACGGAGAACTCGGCCTTTGGCCCGACCCGCAACCCGCTCGACACTGGTCGGGTACCGGGAGGTTCGAGCGGGGGTTCGGCCGCAGCAGTCGCAGCTGACTTCGCGCCACTCGCCATTGGATCAGACACTGGTGGTTCGATCCGCCAGCCTGCGGCGTTCTGTGGAATCGTCGGCATGAAACCGACCTATGGTGCCGTGAGCCGCTACGGCTTGATTGCCTTTGGCTCGTCCCTCGATCAGTTCGGCCCATTTGCGGCCAACGTGGCCGACGCCGCAGCGCTGTTCGACGTGATCGCTGGGCATGACCCGTTCGACTCCACCTCGATTGCCGACTTCACGCCGAACGCAGTCGATCACCTCGACCGCGGTGTCGAAGGGCTCCGGGTCGGCGTGGTTCGCGAACTCTCTGGTGGTGCAGGCTCGGTCGACGGATTGTCGACCGACGTGCTGGCCCGAACCAGCGAGGCGATCGAGGCGCTCGCCGCCGCTGGAGCGAAGGTCGAAGAGGTGTCGGTCCCGTCCGCCACGCTTGGCCTCAGCGCCTACTACATCGTGGCCCCGGCCGAAGCATCCAGCAATCTCGCCCGCTACGACGGTGTGCGCTACGGCCTGAGGGTCGATGCTCCGACCACCGGCGAGATGAACACCGCCACTCGCACCGCAGGCTTCGGTGCAGAGGTCAAGCGACGAATCATGCTCGGCACCTACGCCCTGTCTGCCGGGTACTACGACGCCTTCTACGGCAAGGCGTTGAAGGTTCGCACCATGATGCTGCGTGACTTCGCTTCCGTCTACGAAAACTATGACGTGCTGATTACGCCGACGGCGCCGACTACAGCGTTCCCGTTCGGTGAACGTTCTGGCGATCCGATGACGATGTATGTCAATGACGTCTGCACCATTCCGTCAAACCTCACTGGCCACCCGGGCATCTCCGTGCCATTCGGTGTTGGCGATGATGGTCTGCCGGTTGGGGTCCAGGTGCTCGCACCGGCGCTCGGAGACGGTCTGACGTTTCAGGTCGGCGCCGTGCTGGAAGCGGCGGCGAACGGGGGAGACGCGTCATGACGTCCTGCGAACCCACAGTTCATGAGCCAACGCTTCCCGATGAGTGGGAACTAGTCGTGGGCCTTGAAGTCCATGTCGAGTTGGCTACGCAGACGAAGTTGTTTTGCGGCTGCGCCAACGAGTTCTCGACCGATCCCAACACCAACGTCTGCCCGGTGTGCCTCGGGTTGCCGGGTGCGCTGCCGGTGATGAATGCCAAGGCAGTCCACTATGCGATGAAGCTGGGCCGGGCGCTCGGCTGCGAGGTGCACGATTCGGTAATGGCGAGGAAGAACTACTTCTATCCCGACATGGCGAAGGACTATCAGACCACCCAGTACGACAAACCGACGAGCATCGACGGTGAGCTTGTGCTCGGTGACGGTGCCGTGGTCGGCATCGAACGTGCCCACATCGAAGAGGATGCCGGCAAAACCACCCATGTCGGCGGTGGCGGCCGCATCAACGACGCCATGTTCTCACTCGTCGACTACAACCGCGCCGGTGTGCCGTTGGTCGAGGTCGTGAGCCGTCCCGATATTCGCACTATCGAGCATGCCAAGGCCTACGTGAATGAGCTGCGTGACATCCTGCTCGCTATCGAGGTCAGCGACGCCAAGATGGAAGAGGGATCGATGCGCGTCGATGCCAATGTGTCGGTTCGCCCCGTTGGATCCGATGAGCTGCGCACTCGCTGTGAGCTAAAAAATATCAACTCGGTTCGGTCGATGGGCCGAGCTATTGAGTACGAGGCTCGGCGTCATATTGCCCTTTATGCCAATGGCGAAGCACCCCGCCAAGAGACTCGTCATTGGGACGAAGAAGGGGGTCGTTCGACGCCGGGCCGGTCGAAAGAAGACGCTGACGACTATCGCTACTTTCAGGAACCTGATCTCGTCCCGCTGGTCCCGTCCGCCGAAGACGTCCAGGCGATCGACGTAGCAATGCCGGTGCTGCCCGCTGCTCGGCGAGCGCGCCTCGGCGAACTGTCGGGTGTGTCGCAGGAGGTGTTGGCGACCGTTGTCGAGCGTGGGCAGGATGGCCTGGCCCTCGACGCCATCGAAGCCGGCGCCGACGCGGACAAGGTTCTCACCCGCCTCCAGAACGACGGGGCCGTCGACGACTGGTCGAAGCTGACTTCGTCCTCGCTCGCCGCGCTAATCACGATGGAAACGAGCGGTGAACTCACGGCCACTCAGGCCAAGCAGGTGCTCGCCGATCTCATCGAGTCCGGAGGCGACCCGGCAGCGATTGCCGTCGATCGTGGCTTTGAGGTGATGGAAACCAATGAACTCGAAGGTCTCGTTGACCAACTCGTCGCTGACAACCCGGACGAGTGGGCCCGCTTCACCAGCGGCGATGACAGCGACCGAAAAAAGATGCAGGGCTTCTTCACCGGTCAGATCATGAAGGCCACCAAAGGCCAAGCTGACGGCCGAGCTATTGCCCAACTCCTGGCTTCCAAAGCGAGCTGAAACACACTGGGGGCCGACCCAGCAGTTTTCATCGAACTGCGCCCGTGACTTGCCATGCTTCGGTCTGGAAGCGCCAAATCAGTACGCCGGCACGGACAACCATCCAGGCGCCAAGGGCCCCCCAGAGCCACCCGATTCCAAGATCAAACGCAAGGACTCCGAAGGCACCTGCGATCAAGACTACTGATGCAAGCCACATGCCGTAGGCGAGGAAGCGGAGGTCGCCGGCTCCGATGAGGATGCCGTCGAGGGCAAACACGATCCCGTTGAGGGGCTGCCAGACGGCGACGTGGATCAGCAGGAATGCTGCTAGTCCTGTGACGGCTGGATCGTTGGAAAAGATACTGGGCACAACCGGCGAGGTGACAAGCACCACCGCACCCAAGAGCACGCCGGCCCACCACCCCCACTGGATCATTCGTCGACCGAGTTGGCGGGCAAGTTTCGCATCACCGGAGCCGAGCGCTCGCCCGATCATCGCCTGAGCGGCGATCGCAACAGCGTCGAGGCTGAGCGCAAGGATACTCCAGAGTTGGAAAGCAATCTCGTGAGCCGCGAGGTCGTCGGTGCCGATTCGGGCGGCGACGGCGAGGGTGATGAGTAGACCGGCGCGCATGGCCGTTGTGCGCAGCAGGAGATCCACGCCAGCGCCTGCGAGCTTGCTGATAGTTCGACGATCCGGGAGCAAGCTGACACCGTGTTTGGCGACGGCGTTGGCGATCCACCAGCAGAAGATGCCGGCACTTACCCAGTGGGCAATCACGGTTGAGAACGCCGACGCCCCGATTCCGTAGTCGAAGCCGTAGATCAGGACGAGTTCGAGCACGAGGTTGAGGAGCGCAGTGACAATGGCGACGATGAATGGTCGCTTTGTGTCCTGGAGACCGCGTAGGTAACCCACGCCGGCCAACCCCATGAGCATCGCCGGGATGGCGGCCATCGAGATCCGGAAGTAGGTGAGGGCATGGGTGCGGACGGCGCCCTCCCCGCCCATGATGTCGACGAGTGGCTCCGCGAGGAGCAGTCCGACCACAGCGATTACTACCCCAACGAGCGCCGCGAGCCAGATGCTCTGAACTGCCTGATGGGCCGCTTCGCGATGTTGTCCTGCTCCGAGGAGTCGAGCGACGGCAGCGGTCGTTCCGTAGGCGAGAAAGATGAAGACAGCGAAGGCGATGAGGATGAGCGACGACGCGAGCGCCAAACCACCCAGCTCTGGAGTGCCGAGGTGGCCGACGACAGCGGTGTCGGCGAGCACGTAGAGCGGTTCGGCGGTCAGTGCACCAAGTGCGGGGAAGGCGAGTCGGAGGATCTCACTGTCGGTGTCGGTCCACCGAGACCGCAGGGCGCTGAGCATTGGGCCACGTTATGTGGACGGTGCCGAGTCGCGACAGTTGACTGTGTGTCGGCTGTGACGGCGGCAACGTATGAGACCCAAAATTCGGGCGTGAGAATCACTGAGATCACAACGTCGGGTAGTTAGCGTGAACCATGACCAACGAACCGATGTCTCCGCTCGTGTCCACTAGCTGGCTCGCCGAGCAGTTGGGCGCCAGCGACCTTCGAATCTTCGACACGACCGTCCATATTCGACGTGCCCCTGAGGGGGGAGTCGAGATCGTTACGGCGTCAGATATCTGGGACGAGGGCCATATCCCTGGGAGCGGCCGACTCGATCTGGTCGGAAAGATCTCCGACCCGAACGCGAAGCTTTGGTTCACGCCGCCAGCGCCGGACGACTTGGCTGCGGCGTTTGCCGCCGAGGGCATCGGCGAGGGGACGCGTGTGGTGCTTTATGACAGTCGGTTCAACATGTGGGCGACGCGGGCGTGGTGGCTGCTGCGATCGATCGGCTTCGACACTGTTGCCGTCCTCGACGGCGGCATGAAGTCCTGGGCCGCAGCCGGTAATCCAGTCAGCACCGATGCAGCTCCGGTTCATGCGGCCGGTCGACTCGTCGCCACGCCGCGATCCGAGATCTTCACGGATAGCGATGGCGTGCGCGCCGCGATCGAGGATCATTCGTCGTGCATCATCAATTCGCTGTCAGCCGAAAATCACGATGGCTCTGATGCCGGCTACGGCAAGCCCGGCCACATCCCCGGCGCGGCCAACGTGCCAGCTGCAGGTCTGGTCGATCCTGAGACGCAGTGCTACCGACCGCTGGATGAGTTGCGGGCCGAGTTTGCGGGCGCCGGTGCAGGCTCAGGGCCGATTATCACCTATTGCGGTGGTGGAATCGCAGCGACGAGTGATGCGTTCATCCTTCACCTTCTCGGCCACGAGAACGTCACCGTGTACGACGGGTCTCTCCGTGATTGGATCGACAAAGACCTGCCGCTCGAGGTCTAGGCCCAAGGCACGTTTGGGGACAGACCCCAAACGTGCCTTGGGCCTCAGACGTGCCTTATTCCCAGACGTGCGCTGTTAGTCGGGGGTGATGATGCCGGCGAGTTCGAGGATGGTCGATGGCGGGAGGTACTGGGTGGTGACTTGCACACCGAGGGCATCGCTGACTGCGTTGGTAAGCGTCGCTGGGGCGCCGATCATGCCGCCCTCACCAACGCCTCGGAAGTCGTTCTCTCCCTCGGTCAACGTCTCGAGATGCTCAATTTCGATCTCGGGGATCTCCATCGCCGTCGGGATCAGATAGTCCATGTACGTCGTCGTGAGTAAGTTGGCGTCATCGTCGTAGAAGGCCTTCTCGTAGAACACCGCCCCGATGCCTTGAGCAACGCCGCCACGAACCTGACCATCGACGACGGCTGGGTTGATGATCGGCCCGCAGTCCTCGACCACGAGGTAGCGCGGGATCGTGACCTGGCCCGTGTCGAGGTCGATGTCGACGATCGCAACATGGGTGGCACATGACCATCCGCCGTTGCCGACACCCTCGTACTTCAGATCGACGTCGAACACGGGACCAGCGGTCACGCTGGCCCGTTTGGCGGCCTCGGCCGCGACGTCGGCGTAGCTGATGCCATGGGCAGGGGCGCCTACGACGTGGATGTTGCGGTCGACGATGGCGATGTCTTCGATAGCTGCTTCGAGCATCTCGGCAGCCAACTCGTCGACCTGTTCGCGGATCTTGCGGGCGGTCGCTCGCATGACGCCGCCACCCAGTGGACCACCACGGCTCCCGCCGGTGCCGATGAAGCTGAACTGGGACGTGTCGGTATTGCCCCAGACGACGTCGACGTCTTCCATCGCGACCCCGAACTCGTCGGCCACGATCTGCTTGTAGGTGGTCTGATGGCTCTGGCCGTGAGGAACCTGTGACGTGTACATGACGATCCGACCGTCGGCTTCGATCGTTGCTCGACCGTCCTCTTTCAGGAGCATCCCAGAGCCGGGGCTGATCGAGTCGGCGAAGTTGGGCGGACCGGGTGCGGCTTCGTGGTAGCTGGCGATTCCAAGCCCGATGCGATGATTACGTGCTTCGGCGTCGGCCTTGTCCTGGGCTAATTGATCGCGGTCGATCATCTCCAGAGCCCGATCGAACGTCTTACGTGTCGACATGGTCTCGTCGATCGTCGGACCGGTGATGAAGGCAGCCGGCGCATTGTCTTGCGTCATCATGTTCTTGCTGCGCAGATCGGCGGGATCCATCCCGAGTTCGGCGGCGACGGCATCGATAGCGCGTTCGCGCATCCATGTCTCGTTGGCCCACGGACCGCGATATGGCACCACGCGACCCTTATTTGTGGTGATGATTCGGGATCGAAGCTGGAACGCCTCAAAGTGGTACGGCCCCGGCATGTAGACCTTCCACAGCGTGCCGATCAGGTTGGCACCAAAGGGAAAGGCGGGGTAGGCGCCTCCATCGATGAGGGCGTCAACCCGAAGACCCTTCAACGTGCCGTCGTTGTCGACAGCAACGTCCACGTGGAAGCGCTCCTCGCGGGCCTGGCCGCCGTCGCTGAGATTCTCGACGCGGTCTTCGATCCACTGGACACTGCGCCCGAGACTCATCGCCGCCACGACAACGGGGATGTCTTCTCGAGCGATAGGCCCCTTCGCGCCGAAGCCGCCGCCGATATCGACAGACGTGACGGTGGGGAAGTTGTCAGTGGCGAGGAGGCCAAGGCCCATCCGCCCCATGTACTTGAGCAGCGATCGGTCCTTCTTGAGTTGCCCCTTCATGCCCGCGTTGTCCTGGCCCTTGAGATCGTCCTTGTTGGCTTTGCGGAAGTCTTTGGCGGCGGCGAAGAACGCCTTGCGTCGCGACGTGTTGCGTACGAACCCCCAGAGCGACTTCATTCGGCCCTGATTGACGGTCTGCGCCGCGATCGCCCACTTGAGCACGTGAGGGCCCTGTGACGTGTTGTGCACCGTTAGAAGCCCCGTGACCCCGTCGACCTCGACGACGGTGCCTCGAGTCTCCATGGACTGGTTGGCTTGTCGGTGACTGTCGAGGGTGATTGACACGACACGGTCGGCGGCAGCAAAGACCTCATCGACCGGACCGTACGTGTCAGTTGTGTCGCTCAGTGTGTTGCCATCGGCCCGGTCCCATAGCTGGCACGCGTCGGTGGCGAGCGCTCGATCGATCGACCCGACCCCATCGAGCATGTCGTAGTCAACGACCACGAGTTCGGCGGCGTCCTCGGCGATATGGCGAGACTCGGCCACGACGAGGGCAACCGGATCACCGATGTGACGAGCCTTCTCGTCGGCGATCGCGTGATAGATCGGGGTGTAGCTGCCAGGCTGAGGGGCGAGGGGCACGAATGGCTGTGTGACCTCGTTCAATTCCTTACCGGTGAAGACTCGGACCACGCCCGGATGCCGGGCGGCCTCGCTGACGTCGATACTGGTGATGGTGGCGTGGGGGTAGGGGCTGCGAACAAAAACAGCATGGAGTACGCCGTCGGGCATCACATCGGCCACGAACTGGCCTTTGCCGATGAGGAAGCGTTCGTCTTCGACCCGCTTGACGGACTGGCCGACAAAGCCGAGCCCACTGGTCTGGGTGGATCCTGCCATCAGGACTCACCTCCACTCATGAGGCGCACGGCCGTTTCCACACCGTCGATGATTGATTGATAGCCCGTACATCGGCACAGGTTTCCGGAGAGTTCCTCGCGGATCTCATCAGTGGTCGGGTTGGGATTCTCCCTGAGTAGTGCGACTGCACTCATCAAGAACCCCGGCGTGCAAAAGGCGCACTGGAACGACATGGCCTCGTGCATTGCCTTCTGGATCGGATGCATTTTGTCACCATCGGCCAGGCCCTCGATGGTGGTGATGGTGGCATTGTCCGCTTGCACAGCAAGCATGAGGCAGGCCCGGGCAGGTTGGCCATCGAGAAGGATGGTGCAGGCGCCGCAGACACCGTGCTCACAGCCGAGATGGGTGCCGGTGAGGCCGATGTCTTCGCGGATGACGTCGGCGAGCGACCGGCGGGCTTCGACGCCGAGCGTGGTGCTCTTGCCATTGATGGTGAAGGTGATCGAATGGCTCATGCCGGTACTCCGATCCTTGCGGCGGCCTCAGCGAGGCCGCGACGGGTGAGGACGCCGGCGATATGCCGGCGGTAGTTGGCGGTGGCGTGGATATCGTCGCCGGGCTTGAGTGTGGCCGTGACGATGTCGGCGGCCGTAGCGAATACCGTGTCGCCGGGTGGCTTACCGACAAGGGACTGCTCAGCTTTCGTCACCCGTACTGGAGTGCCGCTCACACCGAGGAATGACAGCGCGGCCGACGTGATTTCGCCCTCGGTGACATCGACCTTGCACGCCAGGCCGACCAGTGCGTAGTCGCCGTGGCGTCGACTGATTTCCACGACTGCAGCCCCGGCGGTGGCGGGCCAGGCCGGGAAGCGGACGTGGGTGAGGATTTCGTTGTCGTGCAAGACTGTGGTGAGATAGCCCTCGAAGAAGTCAGCGGCCGCGATCTCTCGTTCTCCATCGACAGAACGGGCGACCATCGTGGCACCCGTTGCCAGGCAGACGGCGGGCATCTCGGCCGCCGGGTCGGCGTGAGCGATGCTGCCGAGGACGGTGCCGCGGGTGCGAATGGCTCGATGGCCGACGTGGGGGAGCGCTGCGGCCACAAGCGGGGCGTGGCGGGCGATGTCGTCGGATGTTTCGGCGGCCCGGTGGCGAACGGTGGCACCAATGGTGACGCCATCGGAACCAACCGTGATATCCGCGAGTTCCGTGAGTCCGCCGATATCGATGATGTGTGGCGGGGTACCGAGTCGCAAGGCCATCACGGGTAGCAGGCTCTGACCGCCGGCCAGGATCTTGGCGTCATCGCCGAGTTCGGCCAGCAAGGTCACCGCCTCGTTGAGAGAACCTGGACAGTGGTACTCGAATGGTGGGTTCTTCACCGCCCCGAAACTAGTCGGCCCGTCAGGTAATGGTCATTCGGCAAAGCACGTTTGGGGTCTGTCCCCAGACGTGCTTTGTCAGGTGGGGAGCCAGGCGCCGGTGCGGTCGTGGAACGCTCGAGCGGCGGCGGTCATCCATTCGGTGCGGCCGGCCCGTGCCGCCGACGACGAGATCCCCAGAATGTCTTCACGAATCGGGATGAGATGTTCTTTGGGCACGTCCATCGGGGGACGAGGCACGAGGGCCAGGCGAGGGAGCGCAGCCAGAGCGGTGTCACGTTCGACGGCGTTGGCATACCACTTCACTTCGCCGATCTGTGCCCATTTGTCGGCGCCCATCACGACCACGTCGTAGCCGGTTGCGATGTCGGCGATCAATCGCAATTCCGTGACCACCACGCCAATCGCTGAATGTTCGGCGATCGATTCGCGGATCACCTCGATGCGGTCCTCGAACGTTGGTCGGTCGACGACGCCCTTGCCCAGGGCAGTCGTCGATACCGCAAGATCGAGTCGTTCCAGGCTGTGATGTTCGATCACGGCGAGAGCGATTTCAATGTGCGCAAGCGTTGGCGGGTTGAAAGATCCGGGGTACACGCCGATGCCTGACATGCAATGCACGTTGTCATGTGCCGGGCTATCCGTCATACTTGGCGCCGTGAACAGCACCTCGCCTGCCCTCGTAGTAGTAGGACTCGCATAGCGCACGTTCTCGCCCACATTCGGTAGAACATGCGCTACGGCCTCCCCAAGGGAGGCCGTTTCGTGTTTTCCACCGGTAGTTTTTGTCCGTTCGCTTTCGGCGTAACTCGACCCTGGAATCAGCTCATGACCAGCAAACCGATCAACGGAGGCGAAGCACTCGTCCGATCCCTCGAACTTGAGGGTGTCGACGTGATGTTCGGCCTGCCCGGCGGCGCAATCCTCCCGGTTTACGACCCGATCATCGACTCGTCAATCCGCCATGTGCTCGTGCGCCACGAGCAGGGGGCTGGCCATATGGCCCAAGGGTATGCCCATGCCACCGGCCGTCCCGGGGTCGCGATGGTCACCAGCGGCCCAGCCGCCACCAACATCGTTACGCCACTACTGGATGCGCACATGGACTCGGTTCCCATGGTGTGCATCACGGGTCAGGTGCCGTATGGAGCGATTGGCACGGATGCTTTCCAAGAGGCCGACACCACCGGCATCACTATGGCAGCCACGAAGCACAACTTCTTGGTGTCCGAGGCGCAAGACATCCCGCGCATCATTCATGAGGCGTTTCATATTGCCACCACCGGCCGTCCCGGGCCGGTCCTAGTCGACATCCCGAAAGACATCGTCGACCCGACCAACCCACGCTCTGCCATCGACTGGTACGAGGCCACAGACGCCGATATGGATCTTCCGGGCTACAAACCCGTTAAGGAAGGTGATCCGGCGCTCATCCGTGAGGCAGTCGAGCTGATCCGTGACGCCGAACGTCCCATTCTCTACGTGGGTGGCGGCATCCTCAAGGCGCGCGCCGCTGAAGCGCTGCGTGCGTTCGCTGAGATGACGCAGATCCCTGTCGTCACCACGCTGATGGCTCGGGGAGCGTTCCCTGACCGTCATGAACTCTGCCTCGGCATGCCAGGCATGCATGGCAACTACACCGCCGTGATGGCGATGCAGGAGTCTGACCTTCTGATCTCTCTCGGCGCCCGCTTTGATGACCGTGTCACCGGCAAGCTGGACGGCTTTGCGCCGACGGCCAAGATCGTGCATGTCGACATCGATCCTGCTGAACTGGGCAAGGTCCGCCAGTACAACGTTGGTATCCAAGGCGATTGTCGTGTGGTGATCGAGGGAATGCTTGAGGCCATGAGCGAGCTTGGCGGTGCCGGGGTGCAGGCCGACCGCACCGCATGGCGTTCGACGGTGTCAGGGTGGCAAGAGAAGTTCCCGATGACGTATGAGCAATCGGAGCCGGGCGACAAGCTCAAACCTCAGTTCTGTATCGAGCAACTGCGTGACCTCAACCCGGCCGACACCATCGTGTGCTCTGGTGTGGGCCAGCACCAGATGTACGCCAGCCAATACTGGAAGTTCGATTACCCCTACACCTGGATCAACTCCGG
>JABIQM010000265.1 GCA_018699415.1 Acidimicrobiaceae bacterium | reverse complement strand
CTGCGTGACATCAAGGACCGCGACTCGATCATTCTTTCGCTGCATCCACACAACGACCGCGGGACTGCGGTTGCAGCTGCGGAGCTCGGTGTTATGGCCGGCGCCGATCGTGTGGAGGGCACTTTGTTCGGTAATGGCGAGCGCACCGGCAATGTCGATGTTGTCACGATCGCGTTGAACATGTTCACGCAGGGCGTGGACCCTGAGCTCGATATCGGTGATATCGAGGAAGCCCGACGGGTCTTTGAGTTCGCGAACCGGATGACGGTGCACGATCGCCATCCCTACGTCGGCGACCTTGTCTACACCGCCTTCTCTGGAAGCCACCAGGACGCCATCAAGAAGGGCATGGCCGATATTTACGACGTCCAGCCCGGCGAGCCGCTTGATGGTGAATACGGCGTTTGGGACGTCCCATACCTGCCGATCGATCCCCGTCATCTTGGCCGTAGTTATGAGGCGGTCATTCGGGTGAACAGTCAGTCCGGCAAGGGTGGGATCGCCTACGTGCTGCTTCATGAGTACGGATTGGATCTTCCGCGTGGGCTCCAGGTTGACTTTGCGAAGAAGATTCAGACCGTCGCGGAAGACACTGGCACCGAGATCACGTCGTATGAGATCCAGCGCCGTTTCATGGCCGAGTACGTCGAGCCAGCGAAGCCAAAGGTAGAGATCATCGGACACCGTTCGTCGAGCGACACCCTGGACACGGGCACGACTGACCTTGAGGCAAAGTTGATCGTGGATGGCCAGGAACGGATGGTTGCCGGTGAAGGTAACGGTCCAATCGATGCCTTCATCCACGCGCTGACCCAGGCTGGCATCTTCAACGGCAAGATCGTCGACTACACCGAACACACGATGGGCGCAGGGTCCGATGCCACCGCGGTCGCCTATGTCGAGGTTGACACTGGAGCCCGCGACACCACCTGGGGGGTGGGTCTGCACGAGTCGATCGTGTCAGCAAGCCTCCGCGCCATCGTCTCGGCCGTCAACACGCTCCATCAGTAAGTCGTGCCCTGGGCACGCCACCAATGTGATTTATGGGGAGGCGATCACCACGAGCCAGTCCAGAATTTTCACGGACTCGTCTCGCTCGGCGAAGCCTTCGACTTGTACGGCTAACACGTGGCCGGCGCCAGACGGGGCTTGATCGACGAGCGTGTGGCGAAACGACAACAGGTCACCCTCGAAGGCCGGACCGACATGGTCGCAGGAGTGCCACGCGAGAACGGTCGCCAGACCGTTGACGACCCGCGAGAGCGATGCTTGTGCGAGGCCAAGTGGATGACCGCCGTAGACCAGACGTGTTGGGTAGGGCGACATGGTGGCGTCGCGGTGAATCATGGCCAGGTTGTGGGTCATGCGCGCCAGGCCAGTGGCATTGTCGATCGTGTCACGCATTGGATCGACGATGGCCTCGCCGAGATCCCATGGCGTTGGTGCACCGAGCGCGCTGAGATCCCAGTCCGAGGGTACGAGCGGAAGATAGGTCGCTAGATCCAGAGGGGGCACGGCTCCGAGTTCGTCATTGTGGCCGAGTGGTCCCGCGGCGCGGGACGGGAGCATCGGGCACCGTTGATAGGCCAGCACCAGGTCGTCGCCGGAGCGGGTCTCTATGTCGACCAGGACCTTGCCGCGTTCCTGACGACCGGGTTTGGATGATCCGTCGGCCATCGCTGCGACGGTTACGGTGGTGGTGAGCGCTTCACCAACTTCGACTGGCCGCACGAAACGGAAGTCTCGGTAGAAAAGGTTGGCGATCACGCGGCGGCTCACGGTGGTGCTTTGGCCGGTCGAGATCATGGCGACCAACCCGGGGCTTGCCAGCCGGCGACTCGTGCCGGTGACCGCTTCGGTAGCGGACGGATCGAGCGACATCGGGAGCCGTTCGCCAAATATCGATTGGTACAGCGCGGCCAGTCCCTCGTCCACCACGAGGGCAGGCTGAACCGGGAGCGTCTGGCCGACGGAGAGGTCGTCGTAGAAAGGGCCGTCGAGTGGGATCACAGTGGCGAGTGTAGGTGCCGGCGATCTGCATGGCGGATGTTTGCGTGGGTGGGCGGATCTCGCCGACACTGTCTCTATGAGCGTTACCCATCTCGCCCCGACCTCCTCTGGATCCGAGATCGCTGAGGCGATACGACGTGATGGTGCCGTGATCGTTGACGATGTCGCGTCGGGAGCGGTGCTCGATGCCTTCTTTGATGAAATGCAACCGTTTGTCGATGCGACGCCGGCCGGTGCCGATGACTTCAGTGGTCGCAGCACTCGTCGTACGGGCGGCCTGCTTGCTCGGTCAAAGACTGCCCAAGACCTCGTGATGCACCCGATGGTGATCGCCACCTGCGACGACTTTCTGCGCCATGTCACCAGCTATCAGCTTCACCTCACCCAGATCATCGATATTGGTGGTTGTAGTCAGGCCCAGCCGATTCACCGCGATCAATGGGCGTTTGACTTCTTCGCGTTCCCGACTGGTTATGACGTGCAATGCAACACGATCTGGGCAGGCGATGACTTCACCGAGGAGAACGGGGCAACCCGCGTCGTGGTTGGGAGCAACAAGAGCGACGACGGGTTGAGGTTCGAGCTTGAAGATTCCGTACCTGCGGAGATGGGTCGAGGCTCGGTGCTTTTTTACAGCGGGTCCGTGTACCACGGCGGTGGGGCGAACCGGACCGATCAGAACCGGCGGGCGATCAACATCACGTACAACGTGAGCTTCCTTCGCCAGGAGGAGAACCAGTATCTCAGCGTCCCGCGGGAGGTTGCGGCAACCTTCCCTGAAGATCTGCAACGCCTCATGGGTTATCGGCTCGGCGCCTATGCCCTTGGCTACGTTGACGACCTTCGCGACCCAATCGAATTGCTCCGTGGCAGTGCCGCGACGAGCGAGAGCTCGGGCGGGGTCGGCCAACTCAGCGAAGCCGCTGAGAGGCCCCGGGGCTAGGACGAAGTGCGAGTATCTGACGCCATGTCAGATGCTAGCTTCGTGAGGTTCTCAGATCTGAGGAGTTGCATGCCAGCTGAACGTTTCCCGGTCGAAGAGTCGCACGTCATGATGTTCGCAAGGGCGCTGGGAGACCAGAATCCGGCCTACCGCGACTCTGACAGCCCCGAGGTCCAGTCCATGGGCGCCATGGTGGCACCGTTGACGTTCGCCATGGCGGCGTCACAGTTCGACCCTGATAATCCGCTTATTCCACAGGCGGGCGAGGCCTGGTTCGGGTCGGGGAAAGGCCCGGGGTTCAAACGCGAGGGCGGCGCGAGCACGGGCATGCTGCATGCCGAGCAGAAGTTTCATTATCACCGACCAGTGCGTGTGGGCGATGTGCTTTCCGGGACTCAACGTGACGGTGAGGAGTGGACGAAGGAGTCGCGAAGCGGGAATACGCTGACCTTTCGTGAATTCTGCATCGACTACCACGATGAGAACAGCGATCCAGTCGTCACGGTGACCATGGTTGGCGTGTTCACTGGCGAGCCCCCAAAAAACGAGGACGGCTGATATGAGCGTTTCTGCACAAGAGACCTCGGTGGGCGAGAGTCGCGACATGGTTCTCTTCGAGGATCTTTCCCGAACGCAGATCGTCATGTATGCCGGGGCGTCAGGCGACTACAACCCGCTCCATACCGATGAGCGGTACAGCACGGAGGTCGCCGGATTCCCAGGAGTCTTCGCCCACGGCATGCTCTCAATGGGGGCCACCGGTCGTCTGATCACCGACTGGTTTGGCGTCGACCGGGTCATTGATTTCTCAGCACGATTCGTGAATCAGGTCTGGCCCGGCGACAGGTTGAGCGCCACATGCACGGTTGAGGCGATTCGCGAGCAGGACGGAGAGCATGTCGCCGATCTTGCGTTGATCACCGTCAATGGCGATGAGAAACCGGTCGTTGTTGGCGCAGCCACCGTTCGACTCGACTCCTAACCATGAGTGACCCCCGGCCCATCGCGTACGACGGATTTGAGGGAGAGGTCGGCCGGATCTTCTCGACATCCACCCCGAGTTGGCCGATGCGCCCATCGGCACCGGCGGGGGCACCCAACGTCATCGTGATGCTGGTGGACGATCTTGGCTTTTCTGACCTCGGATGTTATGGCAGCGAAATCCGCACACCCAATGTTGATGCGCTCGCGGAGAAGGGCGTTCGATTTGCCAACTTCCACGTCAACCCGATGTGCTCGCCGACGCGGGCCTCGCTACTGACTGGGTTGAACGCGCACATGGCGGGTGTGGGATTCGTTGCCCATTCCGACCCCGGATTTCCGGGGTATGCGATGGAGTTGCGTCCTGATGCGGTCACCATTGCCGATGCGTTTCGGGAGTCTGGGTGGGCGACGTTTGCGCTCGGTAAATGGCACCTCTGCAAGGACAGCGATCTGTCCGATGCAGGGTCGAAACATTCATGGCCGCTTCAGGCCGGCTTCGATCGTTACTACGGCGTGCTCGACGGGTTCACCAACCTGCACCAACCCCACCGGCTCTACCAGGACAACCATGTGGTTGAGCCCGACGACTATCCAGATGACTACTACCTGTCGGACGATCTGACCGACAAGTCAATCGAAATGATCACCCGCCTTCGGAGTTCGCACCCCACCAAGCCGTTCTTCATGTATTTCGCCCACTGCGCCGTGCACGCACCGCTCCACGCCAAAGACATCGACATCGAGCGGTACCGAGGGAGTTACGACTCGGGCTGGGATGAGATCCGGGCCCAGCGGTTCGCCCGCCAAAAGGATCTCGGGATCGTCCCGCCGAACGCGGTCCTTCCTGATCGCCCCACTGAACCGGAGCACGAAGTTCGGGCGTGGGATGACCACTCTGAGGATGAGCGACTGCTGTTCGCCCGCTACAAAGAGACCTACGCCGCCATGGTCGACAACATCGACCAGAACCTTGGCCGGCTTCGTGCTCACCTGGAGATGTTGGGAGAGTGGGACAACACGATTGTGCTCTTCACGTCGGACAACGGCGCGTCTCGCGAAGGCCAGACGATGGGTACTGCGGCGTACTTCCGAACACTGTTGGGTGCCGCCCGCAACACCGACGAAGACTTCCACCAGGCCGATCTTGCCCAGATCGATCAAATCGGTGGGCCGCAGACGATGCCGCACTATCCGCGGGGATGGGCGATGGCGTCGAACACGCCATTTCGGCTCTATAAGGTCAACGCCCACCATGGTGGTCACCAGGTTCCAATGGTGCTGTCGTGGCCAGCGGGCAAGGTTGAGCCGGGGATTCGCCACGTCTACCAGCACGTCACGGATGTGATGGCCACACTGGTCGAATTGGCGGGAGCTCAGATTCCTGATTCAAGAAATGGCGTGGTGGGGCCGAAACCGGTTGGCGAGAGCTTCACCAGGGCTCTCTTTGACAGGGATACCGGCTCGACCCACGTCGAGCAGTACTACGAATCGTGGGGCCACCGCAGCTTCTATCGGGACGGTTGGACCGCTACCACCTGCCATCCTCAGACGGTTGCGTTCTCCGACGATCACTGGGAACTGCATGATCTCGACACCGACCCAAGCCAAACGACCGATCTAGGCGATCTGCATCCCGAGCGCCTGGCCGAACTCGTGGAGGCCTGGGAAACCGCGGCATGGGCCAACCAGGTGTTTCCACTCGATGAGCGCTCGATGCTGAAGGAGACGACGAGACCGCCTTCCGAGGAGCCAATGACGGCCGGACTGACCCTGTACCCGGGAACGCCAACCCTCGAGCGGTATCGCAGTTATCAACTGATCCAGTACAAGTCGTTCGGTGTTCGTGCTCGTCTGTCCTACTGCGCCGGCGACGAGGGAGTCCTGTTCGCGCATGGTGATCAAGGTGGCGGCTACTCGATGTACATCGACGACGGCCGACTCGTTGCCGCCCACAACGGCTACGGGCAGATGGCCCAACTGTTGGGTGGCCCGGTTTCGCCGGGTGAGCACGACTTTCTCTTTTCGGTTGAGGCGTTGGCTGGATCGAGATGCAACATCGCGCTCGAAATGGATGGCCAGTCGGTGGCGTCGGCCGAAGATCGGCCCTTGTTGATGGCGATGGCCCCGTTTCAAGGAATCGATATCGGGATCGACCGGCGCTCACCGGTGGTGTGGGATCTGTACCGCCGACGGGG
>JABIQM010000135.1 GCA_018699415.1 Acidimicrobiaceae bacterium | reverse complement strand
GATCGAGCCGTCACCCTTCGTGATGACGTTGGTGGTCGCGGCCGTCATGAAGAGCGTCAGGAGCGCGCGCATACCGTAGTACGAGAAGCGCTCCCACATCTCCGTGAAGAAGAGCGTCGCCAGGCCCCGAGGGTGCCCGAAGAAGGTCCCCTCAGAAGGCTGTGATCCCATTGTCGCCGATTCGGTGCTCAAATTCGTCTCCGATTTGGATGACTCTCGAGTGACGTCACGGGTCTACGCCACTTCGAGGGGCCTGATTTCATTGAATATTGGCGCGTAACCTAAGCCGGGGGCACACACCCACGCCATTCGCGAACCAGCCGACCTCACTACGTAGAATCTCGTAATAGTTGTGATTGTGCATGGGCCCACCCTAATGTGCGACTGTCACTCCCGCCCACTACCGCACAGAAACCATGAATCGCAGACACGTCCTCGGACTTACGACACTGCTGGTGTTCGCTGCCGCTTGTCAGGACATCGACCAAGCGGTCGGCCCCACCGATGTCGCCCCGGGTCCATCCCTGAGCGTACAGCAGCAGAACGATCGGGTCGCGCCTGGTCGAATCCTCGTACGTCTCGCGGACGGCGCCGACGCGACCTCCGTCGGGCAGGCGCACGGCGCCGCCTTCGGACGCACGATCGCCAACGGGCGCGTCGCTGTCTTTAACGGCGCAGCCGGCAACGAGCGCGCCATGGCCGCCCGTATGCGTGGTGACGACAGGGTCGTCTTTGCGGAGCCCGACTACCTTCGGCAGCCGACCACGATCGACCCGAAGATGTGGGCCTTCTACAACCCTGGTGGACTCTCGGTGTCGTACCGCCGGGGCCGCAACAAAGGTGATCCGGTACCGTCCATGATCTCCGTGGACGACGCCGACATGGATAACGTCGAGGGTTACGCTGCTGGTGGTAGTTCAGTCTCGATCGCATCGATCGACACAGGCGTGCAGTTCGACCACCCAGAGTTCGGTGCGGCGACGATCGTCGCTGGCTGGGATCACTACTCGAACGATGCTGACCCTTCGGATGAGGACGACCACGGGACCCACACAACGGGCACGATGGTCGGCGACAATGTCGGCGTCGCTGGTGTCGCCGGAGCCGCAGCGAACGTCACCGTCCATGTCTACCGGGTGTGCGGAGGCAACGGCTGCCCCACCTCCGCCATCGTCAACGCGATCTACGACGCAACAGACGCCGGTGTGGTGGCAATGAACCTGAGCTTGGGCGGCGGCTCCCTGAGCCAGAGCGAGTCTGACGCCATTGCCTACGCCACGGCCAACGACGCGCTCGTGATCGTGTCTGCCGGGAACGACGGAGTGTCTTCTGTCAGCTGCCCCGCCTGCGATCCGAACTCGATGTCAGTCGCCGCGAGTAACTGGATGGACGAACCTGCGTACTACACCAACTACGGCTCCGGGCTCGACATCACCGCCCCGGGTGGAGAGCTCTACTCGAACACATCCTCCGAGTCCGGCATCTGGAGTTCGGTTCGCGGCAGCGGCTACGCCTACTTCCAGGGGACGTCGATGGCAGCCCCACAGGTGACCGGAACCGCAGCGATCGTAGCGTCCGTAACTGGGCTCAGAGGCGCGGCCCTGAGGGCGCGACTCCAAAGCACGACCGATGACCTGGGTCCGGGAGGCCTGGACACTCAGTTCGGGCACGGTCGGCTCAACAGCTACCGCGCCGTAACTGGCGGCACGCTCAACGAGGGCGAACCACCACCACCACCGCCTCCGCCTCCGCCTCCGCCACCGCCACCGCCACCGCCGGCAGGCTTCGCGGCGAGCTTCGCGTTTTCATGCAGCGGCACCGCGTGCAACTTCGACGCAAGTGGCTCGACCGGTGACATCACGAGCTACACTTGGAGCGGCGCGTTCACTGCGTCAGGCGTGACGGCGAGCTACGACTTCGGCGGTGCGGGCAACTTCGACGTGACTCTGACCGTGGGCGACGGAACTGGCTCGCACAGCGTCACCGACACCGTCAGTTGCAGGGTCCGTGGCAAGAGGGCCAGGTGTAAATAGGACACTCTCGGCACAAAGAGGCCCCGGCCTCCGTAGGGATCGAGGACCCGACTGGACTGTCAGTCGGGTCCTCGTTTCATTAGGCGAGTATCCGAAGTCACCGCAAAGAGAGGCCACTATGACGGCCGTAATCGAGTACTTGCTCGCCAACCCACTCTTCCTCATCCCGATCCTGCTACTGGTAGCGATGATGGTGTGGGCCATCCTCAAGAAGCTGCTCAAGATGGCCGCGGTTGTCGTGATCGCGGGTGTTCTCTACGTGCTGCTCGTCGAGTACTTCGGAACAGGGCTCTAAGCGAACACCACTAGAACGCGAGCACGCGGGTGACGTTGAAGCCTACACGCCACTCGTCCGGCGTAAAGTCGAACGGAGTGCCGCCCAGGAACTGAGTCGGGTTCATGCGCGGCTGGTTCGTGAGCAGAAGCTTGAAGAAGTGCCCCCCTGTTTCCAACTCGATGCCGAACGTGCCGGAGTCGAACTCCAGGTCCGCGCGCCGAGCACTCTTGATCCACTCCGCGAAGAGACTGGTGTGCTGGGACAGATAGATCTGGCCATGGCCCCCAATGAGGAGAAGCGACTCAGACGTCGCGTCGTCGATCACCGGGTTGTGCAGGAGCGTCGGCACGAGGCCGATGGCCACATTGCTCCCAAAGGCCACGTTCAGCATGAGCTGCCCATATGCCTGCGACTCGTTGTCGTCCGCGGGCACTGAGGTCTGAGTGTTCCAGGCCACGCCACCCATCGCCCCGACCATGAACGACGTGGTGCCGGAGCGGCGGTCCCACAGACGCACCTTGGCGTTGAGCTCGAGGTTGTCGTCCAGGTTGGAGCGCAGAAGGCCGAACATCACCCGATCTGTCGCCGCCACGGCCAGTCCGAAGCGGTTGTACACCGGTCCATCGAAACCCCACAGCGCATCGGCTCCATCGGACACAGCGGGCAAGAACCGATGCGAGATCTCGAAGAGTACCTCGCCCTTGGCCAAGGTCTCCGCCGTCGGCAGGTTCGCAGCCTGCGTGGAGTGAAATACCGTCACCGGAATCTCGGTGGCTTGCTCGCGTCGTTCAAAACGCTCCGGTCGCTCCTGCGCTGCCCCAATCGCGGGTAGGAACACAACCGAGAGAACTCCGACCCACGCCGCACGACTCAAAGGCATTCTCACCACTAACCCTCCACGGGCTCGATATAGAAGTCGAGCGTGAGTTGGACTTCGTTGTTCAGCTTAAGGAACATCACACTCGGAATCTCGATGTCGTGATCCGAGAGCAGCACCTCGAACTCACATTGGACCCGGTATCCTGCTCCGTCGGGTGACACGTCACACGTCATGGCCTGGTCCCGTTCGACACCGTGCACCCCAAACGTGCCCTGCGACGTGATTCGGAACGCGCCGTCGTTCAACGGTGCGGCCCGGGCGATTCGCCCCCCGAACGCCGCGTACGGAAAATCCTCAACCT
>JABIQM010000263.1 GCA_018699415.1 Acidimicrobiaceae bacterium | reverse complement strand
AGCAGGACCAGACTCAGCGCATTGCGGTTTTTCACATCGTTGAGAGTGACGGTGCACACGCCGCCGGTGGTTTCACTCAGTACAACACTCATCAGGTCCTCCGGAGTCCGGCCAGCACAACATCAACCATGTCGTCGGCCGCCTTCTTGGGTGATTCACGCAGCGTCGGAATTACCTCCGCCCGGGCAAAGTCTCGGCCGAGACCGGCGATCATTCGGGCCACCGCTGCTGTGTCGACATCATCAATCTCGCCCTGCTCGACCGCGAGGTCAAGGAACGAACGAGTGACATCGACCAGATAGTCGGAATGGCCGGCGTTCAGGCGTAGTCCGGCCGGGAGCGTCGCCATGTCTCGAGCGAATTCCTCGGTGGTGTTCTGCACCGCAACGGTCGCCGCGCCGAGGTAGGCCCGTGTCGCGTCGATGGCAGTCATGTCGTCATGGATGGCGTCACGAGCGGCGCGACCAACGTTGCGGAGGTTGCGGTCGACCACCATCAGCACGAGCTCATTGCGGCCTTCGGCAAGGCCGTACAGCGTGCGAAGTGAGCAGTTCAGCTGGCTCGCCAGTTTGGCCATCGTGACATCAACAAAACCCTTGTCAAAGATGCGGCCGAGCTCATCGAGAATTTCACGCTGGCGAACCGTCAACGCATCGGCTCGCTCGCGGCTCAAGACGGGTTCAGGGGCAGGAACGCCCCGGAGCCGCTGGAGCATCCCGCCCATCAAGCGTTCTCGCCCAACAGCGTTACTGGAATATCAACATGACGAGCACGCACCCACTCGCCCAGCGACTTGGCCTGTCCATCTTGGCGAGTCGACGCGGCCACACCCTCTTGCAAGATCCCGTGGATCAGAAAGTTGATCGACCAGATATTCGGCATCGGATATCGCTCGATCTGGAGATCCGCAGCTTCAGGGAGTAGTGCACGCAGCTTGTCTGTCGTGAGCATCTCGTCGAGCCAGGCGTAGCCCTCGGCGGTTCTGGCAAAGAGCCCAAGATTGGCGTTACCGCCCTTGTCGCCAGATCGTGAGCCACAAACGAGTCCCAGCGCGGCGCGGCGGGTTTCGCCTGCGGGAGCAGCCGCCATATCGGGCAGCCTCGGTGCCACGACTACGTCTGACTGGGGAGCGACGCTCTCCACGACCGTGTGAGCCCCACCGAGAATCACGACATGCTGGGGCACGAGGTCAGCCGAAATAAGCCCCGACGTGTGAACCCCGAATGGCTTACCGAAGCTTGACCCGGCCAGTCCATAGAAACCTGGAATCGTGGCCAGGGCCATGTCGTTGACGCCGACACCGATGCCCTTGCACTTTCGCTCATCGCTGTCTTTGACAGTCAGACGCCACGAGGCCGTTGCCGCCTCGTTCGTGGCTGGATCGACATGATCTGAGCGCACCACGGTCGAGGTCACCGAGTCGAAGTCATCAGGACTGTAGGGAACCGCCTTCCAAAAGGCCGCTTCCAGCAGCTCGCCTTTCGCCTCGATATCGAGACCGGTGAGCGCGAGGGTGAGATCGCTGCGGAACCCACCCCACGAGTTCATCGAAACCTTCAGTGTCTTCGGCGGCTTTTCGCCCTTGACGTTGGACACGAGGACTCGGTCCGGGCCTTCCTGGCTCAGCTCAATTGTGTCGAATCGGCTGGTGACGTCGGGGCCGAGATAGGCCGGAGCCCCGATCTCGTAGAGCAACTGCGAGGTCACCGTTCCCACCGTGACAGCCCCGCCAGTGTCAGCGTGCTTGGTAATGACTGACGAGCCATCGACGGCAACTTCAGCGATCGGGAAACCGGCCCGTTCGAGACCCGGGATCTCCTTGAAGAACGAAT
This sequence comes from Acidimicrobiaceae bacterium, assembly GCA_018699415.1. GTDB lineage: Bacteria > Actinomycetota > Acidimicrobiia > Acidimicrobiales > Aldehydirespiratoraceae > JAACCU01. The sequence goes on along the minus strand of JABIQM010000263.1, from coordinate 3,169 downwards.
AGTTACCGCCCGTGGCTTGGGTACCGCACTCGATGATGTGGCCTGCAGTCACAGCTCCAGCCAGTTGGTCCCAATCCTCGCGGGCCCAGCCGTGATGCCATGCCGCTGGTCCGCACACGATTGCGGCGTCAGTTGTGCGCCCGGTGACGACGATGTCAGCGCCGGAGTTCAAGGCATCGACGATGCCCCAGCAGCCGAGATAGGCGTTGGCAGAGATGTAGTCGATCTCCGCAACTGGCTCACCGGTCTCGAAGTTGATGATGTCGACGCCCGCGGCTCGGAATTCCTCCATCCGAGGAAGCAGGTTGTCGCCGTTGACATAGGCGATCGTGGGGTTGAGGCCCAGGTTTTCGGCCACCTCAGCGATGGCCTCAGCACAATGATCGGGGTCGAGACCACCGGCATTGGATACCACCTTGATGCCCTTGTCGAGGCAGGTGCCCATTACCTGTTCCATCTGCTTCACGAATGTCCGGGCATAGCCGCTACCCGGATACTTCGCCTGGGTGCGGGCAAGGATGAGCATGGTGAGTTCGGCCAGCCAGTCGCCGGTGAGCGCGTCGATCGGCCCTCCCTCAACCATCTCCTGCGCCGCAGACAGCCGATCGCCATAGAACCCAGAGCAGTTCGCAATCCTTATTGGTTCCATCGGTGTTCCTCCTTGATCCTCGCTGCCAGTCTGCAAACTGCCACAAGCATCAGTCGTCGCCGATCCCATCATCGATCGTGAGCAGCGGTGCGCCATTCTCAAGCTGTTCGCCGACCGCGATTGACACCGCGGTGACGATGCCGTCGACGGGCGCGGAGATGTGGTGCTCCATCTTCATCGCTTCAAGCACCACCAGAACCTGGCCGGCTTCAACCGTGTCACCGGCCGCGCAGCGGACATCGAGAACCACGCCAGGCATGGGGGCAATGAGACCACCAGGCGGCAGCTCAGAACCGGGGATGACGAAGCGCGGTTCGATCAGCATCGAAACGGTGGTCGAGTCGGACTGCACATGAATCGCACCGTTGGACCGCGTGACGACCGCCGTGCAGCGGCAGTGGTTGATCTCAATGTCGATATCGCTCTTGGACCAGCGATGGACCCTGACCGATTCGCCGGAGTCGAGTGTGAAACTGGAATCGCGTTTGGACCGATAAGCCACCGTAATCGGCTCGTCGATGCCGGGGTAACCCAAAGAGATGCGCTCGGGCGGGAGCCCGCCGTTGCGCCAGTTCGAGGGCATGAAGCCCCAGACCTCATCTGATGCGCGGTTCGCTCCCTGGATCCACATCGCGGCAATAACTGCAGCTCGGGGCATGCCGTCGGGAGCACCCGCATCGCCACCGGGATGTACCCGCTCGATGAAGTCGGTGGTCGTGTCCCCAGCCAGAAACTCCGGAGTACGGAGTGTGGCGGCGAGGAAGTCACGGTTGGTCGTGACGCCGCCGAGATGCAAGCGCTCGAGCGCCAAGGCCAGCCGACCGGCCGCATCGGCGCGTGTCGGCCCGTGGGCCACGACCTTGGCGATCATCGGGTCGAAGTCGACACCGATCACCGAACCTTCGACGACGCCGGAGTCCCAGCGGACCTCCGGATCAGGGGCGGGCATATAGGCCACCAACGTGCCGGTGGCAGGAAGAAAGTCGTTGGCCGGGTCCTCGGCGTAGAGGCGAGCCTCGATGGCGTGGCCGGTCCCGGTGATAGCCGACTGGTCGTACCCGAGCGAATCGCCGGCGGCGATTCGAAGCTGTTCACGAACCAGGTCAATCCCGGTGACTTCTTCTGTAACCGGGTGCTCGACCTGGAGCCGAGTGTTGACCTCGAGGAAGAAAAACTCTCTGGTTTCGTCGTCAACCAGGAACTCGACGGTTCCCGCCGACTGATACCCCATGGCCCGTGCGAGGGCGAGCGCGGCATCGCCCATGGCGGCACGCATCGTTGGGTCAACAATCGGAGACGGCGACTCTTCAATGATCTTCTGGTGGCGACGCTGAATCGAGCACTCACGCTCGCCCAGATGGACAATGTTGCCATGGCCGTCGCCAAGGATTTGGATCTCGACATGGCGGGAGCGAGCGACATAGCGCTCGAGGAACACACGATGATCGCCGAACCCGCTCAGCGCCTCACGCTGGGCTGCAGCCACTGACTCCGTGAGTTTGTCGGCGGACTGAACGATCCGCATGCCTTTGCCGCCGCCACCCGCAGATGCCTTGACGAGCAGCGGGTACCCGACCTCGGTGTCGGCCGATGGGTCTTCAGTCGACGGCAACGTTGGCACACCGACGTCAACCGCCATTCGCTTGGCGGCAATCTTGTCGCCCATCGACTCGATGACGTCGGGAGACGGACCAATCCATGTCAATCCCGCCGCGGTGGCTGCTCGGGCGAACCCGGCGTTTTCAGACAGAAAGCCATAGCCGGGGTGGATTGCATCAGCGCCCGCAAGTTTGGCTGCGGCAATAACCGCGTCACCATTCATGTAGGAGTCACGCAGACGCACGGCGGTATCTGCCTCACGCACAAACGGGGCGTCGGCGTCGGCATCGACGAACACCGCGACGGTTCGCATTCCCATGGCACGAGCGGTGCGAAAGACCCGTCGGGCAATTTCGCCGCGGTTGGCGACAAGGACGGAGTGGATAGGCGTGCTGGCGATGTTCACAGTCGGAACACCCCGTACTCGTGGGCCCCTTCAATGGGTCGGTTTCGCACCACGCTGAGGCACAGGCCGAGGACCGTTCGAGTGTCTCGGGGGTCGATGATGCCGTCATCGGAAATGGCACCGGTCGCTCGAAGCGCCAGGGAACCCTTGTCATGGGCCAACTCCTGCGCGGCGACGATCGCCGCGTCAGCGACTTCGTCGAACTCTTCACCCTTGCGGGCGGCTTGACCGCGTCGCACCTCCGACATCACGCCGGCAATCTGCTTCGGCCCCATCACCGCGATTTTTGCGGTCGGCCACGTGAACGTGAACCGGTTACCAAACGCCCGGCCGGACATGCCGTAGGTACCGGCGCCGTAGGACGACCCGATGATGACCGTGAGATGAGGCACCAGGGAGTTGGTGACCGCATTGATCATCTGCGATCCCTTCTTGATGATGCCGTCAGATTCGAAATCGGTGCCAACCATGAAGCCTGTGATGTTCTGGAAAAACACCAGAGGGATATCGAGCTT
>JABIQM010000148.1 GCA_018699415.1 Acidimicrobiaceae bacterium | reverse complement strand
CCGAGTTAGGAGCAGACGGTCTGGTGGTGGGCAAATTCGGCGAACGCCGTCTACGGATCGTGACCCATCTCGACGTGAACGCGATCGCAGGCGACCATCTCGTCGATCGGCTCTCTCACTACGTCGACGCCTGAAGCCTCAAGTTAGGAAGCCAGAAGTTCCTGCAACGAGTATCGTCCTTCTCATGGGCGACGGTTGTATGAACTCATGGGCAACGGTTGTATGAAAGATCGCCATCTCGCTACCGAGAACAAACTCAGTTCACAGAGGATGCCGTCAGGAACGACCCCAAGAGTTCGTGTTGGACACATTCTGTTGACCTATTTTTCTGTAGACATTACTGAGTACTGGCGTCCATTTGAAACGAGGGGGAAGTCACGTCACCGCGATCTTCTAAGCCAAGATCGTCTTCGTGAACGTCTGGGCTTACTCGAAGCGGTATCCCTACCGTCGGTACTGAACCAGTCACATCAAGACTTTGCCTGGTGCATCCTCATCGATAAGAAGCTTCCTCCGACTATCGGCACTGCGCTCAATCATCTCGTTCGTCCTCATACAAATATTCATGTTATGACATTTGAAGAGTCATCCCATATAGAGAATTGTGATTGGTTACTACCGCTTCTACCAAGCAACAGTTATTCACATATTATGACGACACTGCTCGATGATGATGATGCTTTGCCCAAAGACTACATGCGTCATATTTTTGATTACTTTCAGGGTATTGATAACCCACTCTCGATTGCCGGCAGCGCTCGGCCTTGGCAATGGGACTTGGTCGTGACCGACGAAGGTCCTTATGGCTACCTGGCGACTAAGTGGCACCGGGGGTGGCGGTCGGACGCAGGGCTGGCGTCCGCCGGCCTCACCCTAGTCAGCAAATACCCCGAGATAAACCTTAGTGTTTTGCTGTTAAGACATAGTGTTGCTGGGCTCTATCTCAACCCCAAAGTTGAACCTACAAAGATACCTCCAAACATGCAGAAACACGTAAACATTGTCAGAAATGCAATCCGCGAACGATGCTCAGCTTCCGGTATCAACCCTGCAAACATCTTCGGGAATCCAGCATACTTTGACCTGACCAATCTTTCTGGCTCAACACTATTAGTGAATCACACAGGAAATGAGACGAGCCGGCTATCTGAGGACAAAATGCGAGTGCCTCTCAAAGATCTTGACTTACTTAGAGACTTTGGCATCACCGATAAGTCATTCCACAAGCTCGAATATGAAGGAATATTGCGGCTTAGCTGAATGGGTGGATTTGATCGTTAAGAAGCATCTGCGTACCGTCACGATACTTGTTTCATCACAGACGGGGGATCTCACAGGGGATCAGGCGATAGCAAAACCAGAGATCTGGTCTCGACGATCGAAGGATCGGGCTGGGACTTCAGCATGCCGCGGCACCCCTACCACGCCCATGAGGCACCCCTGGGTCCGCGCTACACGGTCTACAACCGGCGCCAGATGGCGTGCTGCTTTGATGCAACGTTGACGACGGACGGCTCCTGGAAGCTGCACCGCTCGATGGGAGTGCTGCACACCGACGAGTGCCCACTCGAGTTCCGGGGTCCTGATGCCGAGCGCCTGCTCAACCGCTTGTTCACCAAGGACATCTCAAAGTTGCCCGTCGTTGTTCCCGCTACGAACCAGCCTTCGAGGATCGGCGCCATTGATCTCGGCGTCGTCGATATCGAAAGGCCACGCGACGAGCCGATACAGGCTCGCTCCCTTGCCCAGGAGATTACGTTTCAAATCCCCGCCGCGTTCAGGCACTCATAAGGAGAAGTCAACGCTTTCGCCACGCTCGGGGTCAGGGGGAAGCAACTCGTCGACGAAAAGTAACCGAGGTCGGAGAACTGAACCCGGGGTGCGCTGTTCTGCCCACTTCCTCAAAGCCCAATGCCTCAAACGTTCGATGGTTCTCCACGAGTTCGATCCTGGCCTCGAGTTCGAGCCACGTAAGACCGATCTCCCGGGCTCGGCGATCGGCTTGCTCGACAAGCCGCCGGCTGTACCCCTCGCCGCGCAACACAGACCGGACCGCCATCTTGCCCAGGTACAGCACATCGGTCCGAGGCGTCGCGACCATGCACGCGACTGGCGGACAACCAATAACCCACACCTCACCGGGCGGGCTCGCGAGCTCGTCAATGGTCAGACGATGCACCGAAGATGGCGGGTCGATGCGATCGTCCATGTACGCGAACGCATCTCGCACGAGGTCGAGCACGAGCGCCAGATCGTCCCGGTCGCCTGAGCTCACCTGTCTCATCTCGTCCACGACCCAAGTATGACGCGACGTCTCAGGCCGTCATGCCAGACATGCCCAAAAACCCTCGAGCCTGATTGAGCAGCAATCGGGTCGCTCTGCGGTGTTGGGCACACCAGAGACATACTCGAGCTCAGGTGACGACCGCAGTTGGATCGTGTCCGGCTGGTGCAGCTGTTCTCCGATTTCGTACATGCACGCTGCGCGGTTCGTCGCGGGTTTTTGGTTTTGAGTTCGCCACGTTGGGGCGGATCAGTGCCGCTCCCCCAGTTCCCACCGACGAACTCAGATCGCGTAGCGCGCTGTTCGGTTGAACGCGGCGCGAACCTCCACGTCCAATCGGTCGAACTGGTGCACGCAGTAACACAACTCGCCGTGCTGGTTGATGAATCGGCCCTCGCCGTCGAGAAACGGCCTCTCGCTGTCGTCGTGCGCGACGTGGCCGACGGTATACACCATGTTCTCGCTGTTGGGCACCGGCCTCATCCTGAGGCCCGGCAACAAGTCCATGTGGTAGAGCCCGTTGTGCATCCCCTGGTCGATGCCGCCGAGGTGGCCGAACCTCCGGCGGAACTCTGCGTCGAACGTCTCAACCTGCTCGATCATGGCGTCGAGGTAGCGCAGCATGGCCGGCGGTGAACCGAGCGTCGTCCCCGAACAGAGGATCGGGCGCTGCTTCAGGTCTTCCAGATGGACGGGACCGTACAGATCCAGGATCCATCCGCTGTTGATCGGGCAGTCGCCGATCAACTTCTCCTCTTCGGCGAGAAACAGATCCGCGTCCGGGGCGAAGGGATAGCGCGAGATGTCTCGTTGGAAGATCACGTCCCGAGCGTCGGACAGCATGACGTGGTCGAAATCGTCCACCCGCGATGT
>JABIQM010000310.1 GCA_018699415.1 Acidimicrobiaceae bacterium | reverse complement strand
TGGTGGGCCGAGTCGCGCCCCGACGAAGGTGGGCGGACCGCCGTCATGCGCTTTCGAGATGGTGAGATCGAAGAGATCACACCGGCCGACGCCTATGTGCGCACACTTGTCCACGAGTACGGGGGTGGGGCCTGGTGGGTGCACGCCGGCACGCTGCTCTACGTCGATGTCTCCGACCAGCGGCTGCGAAAGCTGACTCCGGGCTCCGAGCCTGTCTTCCTGACCGCCGAATCGGAGATCGAACGCGGTCTTCGCTATGCCGACGGGAGGGTCACGCCTGATGGTCAGTGGTACATCTGCGTGCAGGAGCGTCATGAGAAGGGCGCCGAGCCGGTTAACGAGTTGGTGGCTATCGCCACCGATGGCTCGCAGCGTGCCGAAGTCATGTGGGGCGGGGCCGACTTCGTTTCCTCTCCGCGTATCTCGCCGGATGGTTCGTTGGTCGCGTGGTTGTCCTGGAACCATCCGAACATGCCGTGGGATGCCACTGTTCTGCACGTCCATCACCTCGACGGCGTCTCGCTGGGCGATGAAGTCGTGGTGCTCGGCAACGGTGCCGAGGCGTGGGTTGAGCCGGGGTGGGGCCCCGATGGTCGCTTGTTCGCATGTAGTGATCGTGACGATTGGTGGAATCTCTACGAAATTGATCTGGCGACTGGAATACCGACCTCGATCATCTCTGGCCCGTTCGAGATTCCAACGCCGTCATGGGTGTTTGGGATGCAGCGATGGGCGCAAACCGATGCGGGGATGGCCGCTGTTGCTGGTCTTGACACCGGCGATGAACTGATCCTCGACGGTCGCACTATCGCACTCACGGACACCTTGATCTCGTCGATGCAACCTGCTCCGGGCGGCGTCGTCTACGCCGGTTCTGGATTTGGCCACGAGAGTCAAGTCGTGCGGCTCAACATCACCGACCGAGGCGTTGAGCGCGAGGTTCTGCGCTCCGGGCGAGACCTCCCCGTCGGGCCTGGGTTCCTTATTGCGCCGGAAGCAATCAGCTATCCGACGGGCCCTGATGGCGCCGATATTGCTCACGGGCTCTATTACGCGCCGACCAACCCCAACCATGTTGGTCCTGATGGCGAGCGGCCGCCGCTGCTGGTCCTCGCCCACGGTGGCCCTACTAGCCAGGCTCGGCGTCAACTTCAGCTTGGCATTCTCTACTGGACGTCTCGAGGTATCGCTGTTGTCGACGTCGACTATCGCGGGTCCACGGGTTACGGCCGCACCTATCGCCGTGCCCTCGACGCACAGTGGGGCATCGCCGATGTTGAGGACTGTGTTGCCGCCGCCCGCTACCTCGCTCACCGTGGCGACGTGGACGGTGATCGCCTGATGATTCGAGGGGGCAGCGCTGGGGGGTTCACGGTACTGAGTGCACTTGCGCACTATGACGTGTTCGCCGCCGGAGCAAGTCGCTATGGGGTGGCTGATCTGGAAGCACTTGCCGCCGACACGCACAAATTCGAGTCGCGCTATCTGGACACGCTGATTGGCCCCTGGCCCGAAGCCAAAGCGACGTACGACGAGCGCTCGCCGGTCAACCATGTCGACCGATTCTCTGCACCGATGATCGTGCTTCAGGGCGACGAGGATGCGATCGTCCCACCCAACCAGAGTGAGATGATCGTGAAGGCGTTACAGACCAGGGGTGTGCCTGTCTGCTATCTCCTCTTTGAGGGAGAGCAGCATGGCTTCCGCAAGTCAGAGAACGTGATTCGTGCGCTTGAGGCAGAACTGGCATTTTTTGGGGAGATGCTTGGTTTCGCGCCAGCGGGCGTGCTGCCGCCGCTCGAGATCATTCGGTGAGGCGTACCCTTTGACGCTACTGGCCACTGACGAGGCGGTTCCCGCGACAGTGATTGATGCAGTTCAGGCGCTTGACAACGTCGAGAGCGTTCGCTCTATCGGTATTCGTTGACCCTTGGGGTGCACTCAGCGCTTGGCCTGGCGGTAGCCGTCGGCTTCAGCATCTTCGGCGTTGGCGTAGCAACGCTCGGGCACGGTGCGGTCGTAGGACGACCCGCCGGGCACATGGAAGATCTTGGAGCCATCGTTGCCTTTGATGGGGT
>JABIQM010000193.1 GCA_018699415.1 Acidimicrobiaceae bacterium | reverse complement strand
GTGAGTACCTTGGCTATAGCGGTGAGCGTGCCGTGGGCGGCACCGCGATGAAACCGTGTGTGCATTTCGATCGTGGCACAGATGTGGTCATCGGGAATGACGCTGACTGCGGCCGCTCCCATGGCCGTGTCCATCAACGTGAAGGCGACGGATCCATGGGCGACCGCGTTCGGGTTGTGGTGCCTCTCGTCGAGTTCAAGCGATGCACTCGCTGTGCCTTGACCATGGATAGTCGTGAAGCCAAGAAACTCCTGGAGGGGAAAGGACAGACTCTCTGAGCTGTTGCTCATGAGCCGGTGAGCGTCGCCATTTGTCGGGTGTAGCTCCCCATGTCGAAATAGTCGCGCCACAATGAAATCTTGTCGTCGTGGTTGATTTCGAAGACGCCGGCGAGGGGCAGTTCGAGCCATCCATCGCCAATCTCGAATCGGTCAAGGCGTTCGTTGATCACGACCCGCCCAACCTCCCATTGTCGAAGAATCTGCCAGTCGACCCGTTCCGCTGGGGCGAGGAAGACCTCAAGCGTCGCCATCATGGCCTCCCGACCGATGATCGGCGCCATCGGCATGTTCTCGTAGGAGATGTTCTCGGCGACAAAGCTTGCGGCTGCGGCAACGTCCTTTCGCTCGATGGCGCGAATGAACTCGGTGACGATCTCGGCGGGAGTCATGGCGCCCACTATGCAACCGGATGGGAGAGATTGAAAAGGCGGACCTTGCCGCACAACCATGTATTCAGCCTGCCGCTTTGTGGTGTTTCGACGCGGCTGGACAGGATTTTACGAATGAATGAGCTGCAGTCGTGCGATCGAGCCGTCGACAAGCCATGGCCGATCAACGAACCGAGAAACGCCCGAATCTGACCCAAACCAATGCTCGAAACTATGGTCTGGCCCATGAGCGATCTCACTGGCAAGACTTTCATAATCACGGGCGGCAATGGCGGGATCGGCCTGGGGATGGCAGAGGGTATCGTGAGTGCTGGCGGCTCGGTGGTGATCTGGGGCCGCAACGAAGGCAAGAATGCCGAAGCAGTGGCATCGCTGGAGGCCCGGGGTGGAAAGGCAACAGCCTTCGTCTGCGACGTGACCGACGAGGAGCAGGTCGTCGAAACAACGCAACGATCCGCTGACGCGTTTGGGCGACTGGATGGACTTTTCGCTAATGCCGGCCGAGGTGGTACGAATGTGCCGTTCCTGCAGCTTTCGCTAGAGGACTGGCGGGCGGTCATGGATACAAATCTCGACGGCGTATTTCTCTGCATGCGGGAGGCGGCACGATTTCTTGTCAAGCAGGGCGAGGGAGGGAGCCTCGTAGCCGTGTCCTCCACATCGGCGATTCACGGAGCCGCGGGTAACGAGGCGTACGGCACCGCCAAGACCGCGCTGAATGGGCTCGTTCGTGCCCTTGCGGTCGGTTTGGCGCGCTATCAGATCCGCGTGAACTCGCTGCTTCCGGGCTGGACGATCACCGAACTGGCGAGCGGAGGCTACGAGAGTGACGTGTTCCGAGAAGCGACGATCAAGCGGACCCCGGTTCGTCGATGGGCCTACCCGGCCGAGTTCCGAGAGATCGGAGCGTTCCTTGCTGATCCGACGCAGACCTACCATACGGGTCAGGAGATCTGCGTCGATGGCGGCTACACGGTCTTCTAGGAGGACCCGAACGGCTCGGGCGTCGCCTCGGTGGCTTTACCGTTCCGGATGCGCTCCCGGGTGCCGTCTCGTTGCGCGGTGTTCACCTCGACTGCCTGTCCGGCGGCCAACTCATCGAGCCGGAGCCCGTTATAGCGTGGCACGACTCTGCCTTCGTCAGCGATGCCTTGGAGACGCGGCGATACCGCAAGCTTCTTTCGCACCTGATGGGGCTGGTACTCGCTCATTTCGGCCGGGCCAATCTCGCGTTCAATAACGAGCGCTCCGTCTCGTTCGGCTGCTTCCATCAACTCCTGACCAATGGCAGTCCTGGCGATGATCGCGTTCGTGCCTGGATCGTCAACGCTGCCCTCACGAGTGGGAGACCCTCCCGGCCATGCATCGGATGCGGCGATGTCGGCGGACTCGCCGATCCCGTCGGGGCAGATCTTGCAGCGCCAGGGGAGCGACCACTGGCTGGCGTCATCGCCCCAATAATCGAGATAGTGCGCCTCGACGGAACCCTCGGCGGTTTCGGCCCGTGTCGGCCCGGGGCATCCTCTTCCGCGATAGCGAAAGCCGGTGAGCTCGTCGGGATCGACTCCCATACGATCGAGAAAGCCGGCGGCAAAAGTCGGTGTGCCCCAGCCACCGCAGACGGGAGTGAGCCAGTAGCGGACGAGTTCATGAACACGCGTATCGTGCCGAGCCCAGTTTCGTAGCGCACCGATGTCGCAAGGTTTGCCGATGAACGCAAATGGTTGTCCTCGGTCGAGAACATCGTGGACATTGAGGAGAGGAGCAGTCGGCCCATAACGGGAGCCGGCGGCGGCCATGACGTCGGCATCAGTGAAGCTGAGAGTTGGTTCCCCAAACAATGGCTCGACGGTGGACGCTCGGACATGAAGGATGAAGTCGACTCGGTCGCTGGCCAGGAGGTACTGGGCAAGGGCGGTGAGGACCCCACCCGTGGAACCCTCGTACCGCACCGCCGGGTCTCCGGCCCAGCCCAAAGCGATTCTCCTCCACGGACCCCAAACCGGGTGGATAGACGTGCCTTCGGTGAGATGCCCAGCAGGCATGCCGTCAACCCGAGTTCCGGGGCAGACGTCGTAGATCGTGTCGACCGTCGAGTGCTCAAGTTGACCGATCACAACCGGGTGTTGGTATCCCGACGGAACCTTCATCATCGAAACCGTCTCGCGACCAGCGACTGACTCGCAGAGGCCACATCCGATGCAGAGCCCCTGCTCAACGATTTCGTAGAGCCGCTCGGTCGGTGTCGGAGAGGCCGCCAAGGTGAGGTGGCTAGGCGAGGGCATAGTCCGCGTCGTAGATCGTCGACTCGATCTCACGGCTCTCGGCGCCGGACACCGTGTTCGTGCGAGTGTCGTTCATGGGGAGACCTTACTGGCGGGATCGGCAGGGGACCGCGTGTGCATTGCTCGAGGGGTGCCGTCCCCATGAGGTCCTGACGTTCGGACCCTGAGGCAGCGGTTGTCATGGTTGCAGGTGTTGCCATGCACGTCTCGGATTGATTCCAAGATACGCATTGGCGTCGAGTTGGTTACGCGCCCTGTATTGAGGCCGGCACAGGCAGATATCCGGGGACGAGACGCTTTTCGTCTTCCGCCGACATCCACGCCGGGATACTCATTGCTCGACGACTGATCGTGTCGAAGGCAACGCTCACGGACTCTTGTGCATGGAGGAGATCGCGACGGTCAAGGTCGTAGACCCATTGCACACGGTGGGTTGCCTTGTCGGCAATCTTGACGACAGCCTCGAACGTCTGGATCGAATCGCCGAGCCGAACCCGCCGATTGACAACGATGCGGTTCTCCATCGCTGCGAAGCCCATCTTTTCGCCATTGGGACCATCGATAAGCGTGGGCTCCGACGCTTGTCCGTTGGAGCGCAGGCCTAACCAACTCATCGAGCTCAAGTGGGCATCCAGATGGGCACCGGAGCTATCGCACTCATCGGCGCCGATCTCACGGGGCAAGCGGACCATCAGGCCTCGGTCGATGGCTTCATCGAGAGATGGTGCTGGCCCGAGTAGATCGGCATCGAGGGAAATTGAGCGAGGCGCCCCGTGCGCGGGGATGCGGATCGCGTCAGCTCGGAGCCCATCGACGATCTCATGATCAAAAGGTTGCAATGTGGGGTCCAGACCATGCACAAAGGTGGCCGCGATGACATCAGTCTCCACATTGTGTAGCTCGTGGTACAGCGTGAGCCGAGAGGGGCTTGCATCAAGGACCGCGGTGCGGACTTCAAGCGCGGCGCCCTGCGTTTGTTCGGTGAAGTGGCGCGTGTAGACATCGACCAGCCTGGTGTCGGCCGCGCTCCGACCGAGACCTTCTAGCAACGCCAGTGTTCCCTCACGAGCGTTCACGCCGTAGAAGCGCACGTTCATGTGGCCGAGATGGTCAATTTGCTCGCTGGTGACAGAACTCTCGTGAGTGATCTTCATCGGTCGTGTCGGCTCTTGTCCTTAGGGGAGCCGCCACGTTACTGGTCGGCAGCCGAATGAGTGTTCAATTTTGGCACACGTTCGGGCGTGATCATCGTGCGCAAAATCCCAGCAACCCACAGGTTGAATCAGTCGCGTTCTCGATGAATGGAACCCGATTATCGGCCCCTATCGGTCAGCCGGGGTCATGTAGAACCACAGGGCATGTTTGGCCCCCGCGTCGCGCATGGCCGTACGGGCAGCCAGGATGGTTTTGCCCGCCTCGGTTTCGTCGAGAAACCAACGAGTTCCAGTCCATGCGGAGGGCGCATGGTCAATCAGGGCCAGTGCTGCGGTCTCGTAGTAGCCGCGGATGTCCTGGCTGACTCGTGAAGGGATTCCCGGGATACCTGCTTCCTTCCAGGGGACGCCTTCAGCGACACGAACGAATGCCTCGATGGCGGCCGGTATGTCATCGGCAGAGAGGACCCGTCCAACCCCGTTGCGAGTGCCGGTTTTGACCGCGCCGCGGTCATACGCGTTTCGTAGCCCACGAGCCTCGTCAACGGCGGGGTGAGCTCCGGGATCATGACGAGGTGGAAGAGCACAGGCGATTGCCTCTGATGGATCCTCCTCGATGCTGATCGGATACTGAGCGAAGATGGGTTCGGTGGCATCAAGTAGTCCGAGCGCAGCAGCCAGCACCTCGTGCTGGAACTCGGCGTCGCCGGGAATACCGAGCGGCCGTCCCAACGGGAAGTCGCAGAAGAGCCCCCGCGGTGGTGCCGTTTGCTCGATGGCGGCTCGCATGGAACCGAGAGCGATTGTGGCCAGACCCTGGGCTTCAAAGACGTGGGCAAGCGTACTCACGGTACGCGTGCAAAGGGGTCAAACGGGGGTGAGTAGGACGACGTCAACGCCCTGTTCCTTCAGCCAGCGACCGCCAGCAGGGCCACTGTCCATTCGCACTGCGCTGAGGTCGAACTGATTACCTGCATAGGCAAGGTGATGGTCTGCCACCTTGCCTATGACGCCCTGTGAGGCGAGTTCATCGAGTCGATCCAGCGGGAACACCGTGTTCATGTCGTAGGCGAAGCCGATGGCGTCAAAGTTTGGACTCCAGTGGCCGGTCACATAGTCGCGACGGTTGCCTTGGAGTACGCGGTACCCGGTGTCAGCCGGTGCAAAGTCATCTTGGTCGGGGTGGTGCAGCGAGGACGTTGTGACAATCGCCACCGTGGCTTGTGAGAGCGGTGGCGGCGTCGTGAAAGCGGTCGACTCAAAAACGGGGGTCTCGAAGTCTGCGGTCTGTGCCTTGAGATCGTTGTCTGACATTGCTTGCCCTTCAGGGTGGCGTGTCATCAACGTAGATGCTGGAGGCTGTCGCTCGTAAATGCCTCTCCGAAACGCGCCGAGCGTGGTGTGCCGGGTCCGACATGCCAGGCCGATACGGTCGGGTCCGTGAACCGCTTCCTTCCGCCAGATCCCAGACGAGTCGGCCAGGAGCCGGACTATCGCTTCACCCTTGCGAATGAGCGAACCTTTCTTGCTTGGGTGCGAACGTCGCTCGCGCTCGCCGCTGGTGGACTGGGTGCGGTGAGCCTCATCCCTGACGTCTTCGGCTCGTACGTCCTGGGCATCCTGTTGCTCTCGCTCAGCTTCGCTACGGCCGCGACCGCCTACAGACGCTGGGCCATGAACGAGGCAGCAATGCGACTTGGTGAGCCCTTGCCACCGTCTCGGCTTCCCCAGTTCATGGCAGCCGGCACCGCTCTCGTGGGTGTGGTGGCCGCCGTGCTGTTCGTTATCGAAACCGTCTGACATGGTCGAAGCGGATTCGGACCTACCGGCCCGCCGCCCGATGAACAGCATCGGCGGTGGTCTTCAACACGAGCGGACGGCACTGGCCTGGGAGCGCACGGCGATCTCCATGATGGTCGCAGGTGTTGTGCTCGCTCGCTTCGGTGCACAAGAGGTGCACGTCACCGTCGGCTTCTTCGGTATTGCGGAAACGGTGGCTGGTGCATTGTTGTTGTTGTGGGCTGGACGCCATGACGACGAGCTCCACAGCCCGGCAACCCCACCGGATTCTGTGCCTCAGGTAACGCTCACCCGCGTGATCGGCGGTCACAGCGTGGTCTTCAGCGCGGTCGCTCTCGCGGTGGTTATTGTGCGTTTACTCAACTAAGGCGTTTGCTTAACGGACCCGGCCGTAGAAGGTTTCGAGCGCCGAGTGCGAAAGCGTCACTCCAGGAGCGTCGTTAAACGCAAAGACCACCAGCATCCGCGTGGTGCCCCCTTCGGTGGGTGTCACTCGGTGGATTGCGTCGCGCCCGCGGAACATCACGAGGGCTCCGGGCTCGAACTGGAGGACCTGCACTGGCTCTTCTCGATCAAGGATCGCCGCAACTCGCCGGTAGCCCTGCTCGCCTGAGTCGGCATTGCGCACGGACGGCACGTACTCGAACACGCCGCCGGCTTCGGGTGCTTGGAGGAGCATGGTCACCGCGAAGGATGAGTTGTCGAAGTGCCAGCCGAGCTCGCGCCCTTGCGCCGCGAAATGAACATTGATCGAGGACACGGCATCGGCATACGGATAGATCGAATCGATGCCGAGTACTTCACTAAGGAACGCCCGGAATGTTTCGTCGTTGTAGACGTCGCGTAGGGGGGAGTCGGCGGGCACTTGATCATCGGCCAGGAGCCCCTTGCTGCTCGCCACCTGACGATTGAACGCGTGGTCCGGCGCGAGCGACGCATCGGTCGGCGTGAGATACACGTTGTGCGTTGACGCGGCGTAGAAGGCCTCATCTTCACGATTAGCGGACTCGCGGATAATGGCATCGATCGCCTCTGGTGTGAAGAAGTTGGGCAGCACCAGTGCTCCTGCAGCGTCGAGCTCTTCTTTGCACGCCGTTGCGTAGTCGGGGTCGCTAATAGGATGCGACTGCGAATCGATGTGGAGCGTCGTCATGGTCAGACCTCTGAACCAAGAGGGCCAATGGTGTGGTGGATCAGGGGGACGCCGGGGCGGTACGCAAGGTGATGATGTGATGGTGCATCGAGGATCACCAGATGTCCCGCGGCGCCGGGGGAGAGGTGACCCACATCGTTGCGGCGAAGCGCCGCTGCGCCTCCGGTGGTGACGGCCTGAATGGCCTCATCGATCGTCATGTGCATCTCGCGGACCGCGATCGCAATGCAAAACGACATTGAGGTCGTGTACGAAGATCCGGGGTTGCAGTTGGATGCGATGGCGACGGTCGCGCCGGCATCGATGACCCGGCGGGCATCCGGGTAGGGCTGGCGAGTCGAGAAATCAGCGGCGGGGAGAAACGTCGCGACTGTGTCGCTTCCGGCCAGTGCCTCGATGTCCGCGTCGGTGAGATGGGTGCAGTGGTCCACGGATGCACAACCACACTCGACCGCAAGTTGAACCCCGGGTCCGGTGCCGAGTTGGTTGCCGTGTAAGCGAAGGCCGAGTCCAGCAGCCTTTCCCGCTTCAAGAACGGCTCGGCTTTGGTCTTCGTCGAATGCGCCCGTTTCGCAGAATGCGTCGATCCATTTGGCGTGGGGCCGCGACGCCGAGAGCATCTCGTTGCACACGAGGTCGATGTAGTCATCAGCCCGCCCTTCGTAGTCGCTGGGCAGGAGGTGTGCTCCAAGGAAGGTGGTTTCACTGGTGTGGCGCTTCGCTATTTCGAGCGAACGTGCTTCGTCGGCCACGTTCAATCCATAGCCAGACTTGATTTCAATAGTGGTGGTGCCCGCCCGATGGGCCTCGTGCAAGCGCAAGCGGACGAGGCGGTCCAGTTCGCTAGTTTCGGTTGCACGGGTTGCGTCGGTGGTCACCCGAATGCCGCCCCCATCGTAGGGTTGACCGGCCATGCGGGTCGTGAACTCTTCGGAGCGGTCGCCGGCGAAGACGAGATGGGTGTGGGAATCAACAAACCCCGGTAGTACGCATGCTCCTTCGGCATCAATGTGATCATCAGCCGTCGCACCTGCCGCACCCACGAACTCGACTTCGCCATCGGTGACCACCACACAGGCATCAGTCAGAATTCCGAGGGGGCCCTCGCCGATCGTTGGATCGTTCGTGATCAGCGAACCGATGTTGTCGATGACAATCGAGTGAGCGAGAGCCATGGGTCAGTCCTCCATGAGGTCGGTAATCGAGGCGGCGAGTTCGGTGGCGACGTCAATGTCCAGGTGCCGATGATCCTCGACGATGAGGCGACCGTCGACCACCACGGAACGAACGTCAGAGGCCGAAGCGGCAAAGACGGATGTTGCCACGGGATCGGCCGGGTCGGCACCCGCGGTGCGAACGCTGTCGAGGGCGACGGTCACAAGATCAGCTCGATGACCAACGGCGAGCGTGCCTGCGTCGTGCCAGCCGATACTTTGCTGCCCCGTCATCGTGGCCATTCGCAGCAGATCCCCAGCGGTATGAACGCCTCGCTCCTCGCTCATGAGTCGCTCGTCGAGTTCGATGGCCCGACTTTCCTCGAAGTGATCAATCACCGCATGTGAATCAGAGCCAAGCGTGATGGGAATTCCGGCATCGGCGAACTCTCGAGTGGGACCTACCCCGTCGCCAAGGTCTCGCTCGGTCGTCGGGCACATGCAGACCGCTGCTCCGGTTTCGTGCAGGAGTGCGATATCTGTGGGACTGAGGTGTGTTGCATGGACGGCGCTGAATCTCGGACTCAGCAGGCCATGGGAGTGAAGGAGTTCGCATGGTGTGCAGCCGTGATGGCCGGAGCATTGCTCGTTCTCGGCGATTTGCTCCGAAACGTGGGCGTGGACAGGGGCACCCTTTTCTGTGCCCCACGCTGCCACCTCAGCAATCGCCTCTGGATCCACCGCTCGGACCGAATGCACGGCTGCCCCAACGATTTGGCCCTCGTTCGGTCGCAGGCTGTCGACGCGTTCGGCCCAGGCATCAAAGGAGCCGTCGCTGTACCTGCGTTGAGCGCCAGTCGGCGCCACATAGCCGTTGGGGCCAAGGCCACCGTGGAGATAGAGCGTGTCGAGCAGCGTGATACGGATCCCGGCATCGGCGGCGGCTCCGAGCAGGGCTTCGCTCATGGCGTTGGGATCGTCGTAGGGCCGCCCGTCGAGTTGATGGTGCACATAGTGGAATTCGCCGACTGCGGTGATCCCTGCCATGGCCATTTCCGCGAACGTGGCCCGGGCTAGACGGCGGTAGTTGTCGGGACTGAGTCGCTCTGCCGCGCGATACATCACCTCCCGCCAATTCCAGAAGGTTCCGCGGTTCGCCTGGGTGCGCGAACGCAAGGCCCGGTGAAAGGCGTGGCTGTGGGCGTTGGCCATCCCCGGAATGGTGAAGCCGTAGAGTCGCTGAGCATCGGGGGCCGGCGCCACTCCCGAGGCGATGGCTGTGATCCGGCCGCCATTGACGATGATGTCGACGTCGCGTTCGCTGGTGCCGCCGATGAGCGCCTGCTCGCAGTGAAAGCGAGTCACGAACCGACTCGCTCGACAAATGCGGTGATTCGCTCAACGAACGCATCGCGATGGTGCATCTCGTACTCAGCCCATGTGGCGAGCGATTCGGGGGCCGCTCGGTCAGTGATCAGTACACCGTCGAGATGGTCGATCTCGTGCTGCCATGTGCCGGCAGTGAGACCACGTTTCGTCTCGCGGTGAGCGACCCCATCACGATCGAAGTAATCGACCCGGATATTGACGTTGCGCTGGACATTTCCCCGCAGCGGCACGGAGAGACAGCCCTCGTTGATCTCGACCATCTCGTCATCGAGTGCGGTGACGACGGGATTGATGGCGACCGTCAGGGGGAGGCGCGGCTTGTAGGGGTAGCGGGGGTTCTCGCCGACCTCCATGACGATGATGCGTTGCGGCACTCCAATTTGGTTTGCCGCCAGGCCCGCTCCGCTTGCGTCGCGCATGGTGTCGATCAGGTCGTTGATCAGCGAGTTGACATCCTCGCCCTTGATCTCGTCGGCTAGGACATCAACGGCGACCTCTCGCAGGACGGGGTGGCCGATCGAGAGGATCGGACGGACGCTCATGGCTTCTGCGCCATCGGAACCTGAATCCCTCGTTCTTGCGCAACGTCTACGGCCCGGTCGTAGCCGGCATCGACATGGCGGATGACACCCATGGCAGGGTCGTTGGTCAGAACTCGTTCGAGCTTCTCGTCTGCCAAGTCCGTGCCGTCGGCCACACAGACCTGGCCGGCATGGATGGAGCGACCGATACCCACCCCGCCTCCGTGGTGAACGCTGACCCAGGTGGCCCCCGAGCACGTGTTGACCAAGCCGTTGAGCAGTGGCCAGTCGGCGATGGCATCGGAGCCGTCGAGCATGCCTTCGGTCTCGCGGTACGGCGATGCCACAGAACCGGAGTCGAGATGATCTCGGCCGATTACCAGCGGAGCTTTCAGCTCTCCGGACCGCACCATCTCGTTGAAGCGGAGCCCAAGGCGATGACGTTCGCCGTAGCCGAGCCAGCAGATACGGGCCGGCAAGCCTTGAAACGCCACGCGTTCGCCGGCGAGGCGAATCCAACGGGCTAGCCCTTCATTGTCTGGAAACTCCTCGAGTACCGCTCGGTCGGTGGCCGCGATGTCGGCTGGATCGCCCGATAACGCAACCCAACGGAACGGTCCGAGACCCTCGCAGAATAATGGTCGAATGTACGCAGGCAAGAAGCCGGGGTAATCGAATGCTCGCTCGTAGCCACCAAGTTGGGCCTCGGCCCGCAGGCTGTTGCCATAGTCGAAAACCTCGGCGCCCGCATCCATGAAACCCACCATGGCCTGACAGTGGGTGGCCATGGCACCACGGGCCCGTCGGGTGAACTCCTGTGGGTCGTTGTCCTTTAGGTCGGCGGCTGCTTGCGGTGAGATGTCGTTCGGTATATAGCTCAGGGGATCGTGAGCGCTCGTCTGGTCGGTGACGATGTCGGCATCGATCCCGTCGGCGAGGAGACGGGGAAGAAGATCGGCGGCGTTGCCGAGTAAGCCGACGGAGAGGGGCTTGCGGAGTCGCTTCGCTTCGGTGACCCGAGCGACAGCCGACGCGTAGTCAGGTGCGATCTCATCAAGATAGCGATGGTCGACACGACGCTGAAGCATGCGTTGGTCAACGTCGATCACGAGCACGACACCGTCGTTCATGGTGACGGCCAGTGGCTGCGCGCCGCCCATGCCACCGGCGCCGGCAGTGATAGTGAGCGTCCCTGCCAGCGTTCCCCCAAAGCGCTTTCGACCAATCTCGGCGAAGCACTCATAGGT
>JABIQM010000261.1 GCA_018699415.1 Acidimicrobiaceae bacterium | reverse complement strand
CCACCGTTCGCCGTCTCTCGACCGAGTTGGGGATCGTCGACCAAGCCGACGACTCCGTCGCTCGCTTCATTGACGGGGCCGGAGCCATGCCGCCGGCCGCCGATACCCAGGCTGGCGATCTTCGTGAAGCGCTCGCCGTCTGTCTCAGCGGCGATCTGACCCCGAGCGCCCAGGTCGACCGACTGAAGCGATTCTGCGCTCTCGTCTTCCCCACCCGCTACGACAACGCCGCTGCTCGCCTCGCCGACATCGACCAGCTCGCGGCCAGTGCATCTGCCTACACCAGCCGCAGCCGGTTCCTCACCGAGCTGACCCTTGATCCACCCAACCGCACCAGTGATCGGGCCGGGCCACCCCATCTCGACGACGATTGGCTCACACTCTCCACGATTCACTCCGCCAAAGGGCTCGAGTGGCGCAGCGTTCACCTCCTGCACGCCGCCGACGGCACTCTGCCTTCAGATATGTCGCTTGGGGATGAAGCCGGGCTCGCCGAAGAACTGCGCCTCATGTACGTGGCGCTCACCCGCGCCAAAGACGAATTGTCGGTGCACTTCCCGCTGCGGTTTCACGTCAACCGCTACGCCAACGACGACCGGCATGTCTATGCCCAGATCAGCCGCTTCATCGAGCCGATCCGAGAACTGTTCGACGAGCCATCAGCGCCTTGCGTCGGACTCGATATCGAGTCTGAGGTGCAGCTCGCCGGCGTAGGGGTCGCTGACGAGGTCGATCTCGCACTGAGTTCGCTCTGGGACTGACCGTCTCGTTAGGGCTGAGACTTTCTGCGAGCTGGTTTGAGTTATTCGACCGCACCGCATAGCGGCAGCCAGGCCGGGTCAATTGACGCAACCAGTCCGAGCGCACCCTTGAGTCGGATCACGCGCTCAACGCTCCGGTCAACCCTGGCCGCAAACCAAGAATCTGACTCCGCACGGGCCACGATCGCATCGATCACCGCCGCAACGAACACATCGTCCGCGTACAACGCAAGATCTGCACCAGCAGCGACGGCCTCCGTCGCCCGCTGTTCGGGCGAATAGTCGTCGGCGACGGCCCGCATACCGTGCAGATCGTCGGTGATCACCACTCCGGTGTAGCCGACGTCTTGGCGGAGCCATCCCGTCGTAATCACCGCCGACAGTGTCGCCGGCGTGCCGTCATCTACATCTGCGTAACGAATATGGCCGGTCATGACCAGCGGCGCCCGGGTATCGACATAGGGAACCCGTCCGACTGTCTGCCATGCGGCGAAATCATTCGTCGAGACCGAGTCGGCCCGGTGTGGGTCATCAATAGTCGCCCCCTGGTTGGGGAAGTGTTTCAGCGTTGCCCCCACTCCAGCTGCACAATGACCTTCAACCAGCGCTGCCGAGATCGCCGCCACAGTCTCAGGGTCACCGCCAAAGGAGCGGCGCTGGCTGGCCATGTAGTAGTCGTCACCGACATCCACGTCGGCGATAACCCCAAGGTTGACATGCACCCCGGCATCTCTGAGCTCTCGGGCAAACGCTGCGGCCGCAGGCGCCAAGCCCTCATCTGTTGTCGCAGGATCTGCCGCATGGTTCGCTTCGAGGATGTTCGGCTCGGGGAGAGCACTGACTGGCACCTTCAAGACCCGGGTGCCGGCCTCGGCATCGGTGGTGACCAGAGGCGGCAACACGCAGCCATCGGCACCATCCATGATCTGTGAGATCGCTTCTGTAGCGGCACCAAGATCCTCGGCCGCCGACCAGTTTCCAACATTGCTCGATACGAAGACACCACCGAGGCACCGAGTCCCGAGTGTCTCATCGATCGACGATCCGAGGTCGCCGCTGGCGCCGACCACTACCAACTGCTCTGCCTTCTCTCTTAGTGACATCGAGTCGAGTAGCGCGGCAACTGCCAACTCCTCCGGTGGGATCGTCGTGGTCGTGGTCGTGGTCGTGGTACTCGTCGTGGTGATCCTGGCGGCGGTCGTAGTTGTGGTCGGTGCGGCGACATCGTCGCCTGCGCCTTGTTGCCACACGATCACGGCAACGCTGGCGACCACAACGAGTCCAACGATGACAAAGACAGCGGACCGAGATGACATACGCCCTCAACTCTGCCCCGCGAATCGATCGCAGCCACGCCCCCGGCCACGACTCTTGCCTGGATTCAACCGAACAGCTCAATCCCAAGCCCAGTAACCGAAAGCCGCGCGGCGTCGAAATGACGGCTGATCTGCTCTTTGAAACTGGCCAGACATTTCCCAAATATGAGTTGTTAGATAGGCTTTCGTCGAGACATGGTCGTTCGCCATGACCAACAACTGGGGTTTCGAGACCACACAAATCCACGCTGGCCAGGAACCCGATTCGGCAACGAACGCCCGGGCTGTGCCGATCTACCAGACCACCTCGTTTGTGTTCAACAGCAGCGAACCCGCTCAAAACCTGTTTTCGCTCGCCGAGATCGACAACGTCTACACCCGCATCATGAACCCCACACAAGCGGTGTTCGAGGCATGAATGTCCGCTCTCGAAGGCGGCACAGAGACAGCCGTCGGCCTTCCTGGCGCTCTTGCCGTCGCCTCTGGCCAATCTGCGGAGGTACTCGCCATACTCAACCTCGCCGAGTCTGGCGATCATGTCGTGGCCTCAGCCCCACTTTATGGCGGCACCTACAACCTTCTCCATTACACGATGCCGAAGATGGGCATCACCGTGACGTTCATCGATGATCCAGACGACCTCGACACGTGGGGCGCAGCCGCACAACCCAACACCAAAGCGTTCTATGGCGAGACGCTGCCCAACCCAAAGAACAACTGGATCGACATCCCCGGAATCGCCGAGGTCTCCCACGCCAACAGTGTGCCGACATCATCGTGCACTCCGCCACCAAGTACATCGGTGGCCACGGCATGTCGATCGGCGGCGTAATAATCGACGGCGGAAGCTTCAAATTCGACAATGGCAAGTTCCCTGGCCTTTCCGAACTCGATCCGAGCTACCACGATCTCGCCTACTTCCCGGCGCTGGGGCACGGTGCGTACATCATCAAAGCCCGCGTGCAATTGCTCCGTGATCTTGGCGCCACAACGACACCGTTCAACTCATTCATGTTCCTGCAGGGGCTCGAGACTTTGAGCCTCCGCATGAAGCGGCATTACAAGTACGCGCAGAAGGTCGCCGAGTTCCTGGCCGGTCGCGATGAGGTCTTCTTCTCCGGCCTCCCCGACTCGCCCTACCACGCCCGAGCCGCCGAACTCGCCTGCGGCAAAAGCCATGGCGCAATCCCGTCCTTCGTCGTAAAGGGCGGCCTTGAGGCCGGACAGCAGTTCGTCGAAGCGCTCCAACTTCACAGCCATGTGGCCAACATCGGTGACGTCCGCAGCCTGGTGATCCATCCGGCGTCCACGACCCACAGCCAACTCTCGCCCGAAGAACAGGCCGCCACCGGCGTTTACCCGGGCTTGGTCCGACTCAGCGTCGGCCTCGAGACCATCGACGACATCCTGCCCGACCTTGAGATCGGCTTCGCCGCTCCCTGACCGGGTTCACTGTTCCTGACCACGCCGATCGCTCTCTGTGCGAATGGACGCTGGTTCTGTCCCGTAACCTCAGCACAATGGCCGGCCCACTTCCCCTTTCCTTTCTGCGCAGCTATGCCGATGCCGATGCGTTGCCATTTACCCGCGCCGAGATCGCCTTGGTAGGGCGCTCCAACGTCGGCAAGTCCTCACTCATCAATGCACTCGCCAATCACAAGAGGCTCGCCAAGACATCCAAAACCCCTGGAGCAACCCGCCTACTGAACGCCTTCGAGATGGCTCCCGCGGACAGCGGCCTCTGGCTCATGGACCTGCCCGGCTATGGCTTCGCCAAGGTCAGTAAGGCCGAGCGGGCCAAGTGGGCCAATCTTCTGACCCGTTATATCGAAGAACGCGAGAGCCTTGTCGGTGTGCTTCAACTGATCGACGGGGCCATCGGCCCGACAGCCCTTGACCTCCAAACGCTGGAATGGCTGCGGTCACTCGGTCGTCCGATCACGTTCGTTGCGACCAAACTGGACAAGGTCAGGCCGTCCAAGAGCAAGAAACGACGAAACGAGGTCGTCGAAGCGCTCGGTGTCGCTCGGAGCGAGATTCTGTGGGTCAGCGCCGAGAAGGGAACGGGCATTCCCGAGCTTCGAGCCCGTATTGTGCACCTACTCGACGAAGGCTGACGCCGGAGGCTCACGATGATCACGACCCAACCGTTCGGTACCACAGGCCACCAGAGCAGCCGGGTGATCTTCGGTGCCGCAGCGCTCGGTGGAATGTCTCAGGGTCGTGCGGACTCGACCATCGAAATGCTCCGTGACTACGGCATCAACCACATCGACACCGCTGCGTCATACGGCGAGTCTGAATTGCGCCTCACCGACTTCCTCGCCGATCACCGCAGCGACGTATTTCTCGCCACCAAGACAGGCTCGCGCACCGCATCCGATGCTCGAGCCGAACTTGAAGTCAGCCTCAATCGACTCGGGGTTCGTCATGTCGACCTGATTCAGCTCCACAATCTCGTCGAGGAAGCCGAATGGCTAACGGCGTTCTCTCCCGGCGGTGCTGTCGAGGCGCTCTTCAAGGCTCGCGATGAAGGGCTGTGTCGCCATGTCGGCATTACCGGCCATGGCCTTCGGATCGCTCAGATGCACGTGCGAAGTCTTGCCGAGGCACCATTCGCCTCGGTCCTGTTCCCGTGGAACCACGTCCTGGCCCAAAACGCCGACTATGCCGCTGACGTGGCGATGCTGAACGAGGTCTGCGAGACGTACGGCGTGGCCCGCCAGACCATCAAGTCAATCGCCCGCCGGCGCTGGGACAACTGGGATCAGGCAAAGTACAGCTGGTATCAGCCACTCGATGACCCAAGTGCCATTGGGCGGGCAGTGGAGTTTGTGCTCAGCGATGAGCGCTACTTCCTCAACACCTCAAGCGACGCCCGCCTGTTGCAGGTCGCTCTGGACGTGGCCGGTGCCCACAAGGGCGACTGCCCGAGCGATGATGCGCTCAAGAACGATCGCGACGAATTCGGAATGCTTCCATTGTTCGATGGCGAGGCGCTCGAGGTGATTCGTTAGTCGATGGAGATTTGTGCCATCAGATTGGCGCGCTCATCATCAAAGGAATCAAGGTCCATCTGGCCGTCGTCGTAGCGACGGTGCAGGTCGGCAACCTTTTCCATGATTTCGTCGTTCGAGAGCTTCGGACCGGTGTCTTCGACGATTTCGTCATCGTCCTCAACTTCGACATCGTCTTCGAGTTTCCTCTCGCGCTTGGCAGCGGCTTTGGCCTTTTTGGCCATGTCTCGCTGGCGCTTTGCAAAGCTGGATCGACCAGTAGCCATAGGCACATCTCCTCGACAAGCATGTCGACCACCCCGGGTGGCCGACATTCGACCGTAGCGGCTGAGGGTTCCTTTTCCGCCTCAGTGTGACGCCTACGCGCCTCTCGCTGCAGCGATTGAGTCAGAAGTTGACGGACTGCGACATTCGTCCGGGGCCAGGGCCCGAGTCTTGGCACCGCCAACAAGCCAGATTTGGATCCCAGCGAAAAAACCCCCCAAGGCCTAGCATTCGACCATGACTGATCATGGTGCTTCCGGCCAGAACCCCGTTCCCGGTTACTACTACGCAGCAGGCGACCCGCCCGGCACCGTCCGGCAGTGGGACGGCAGCCAATGGCTAGGCGATCCCATGCCTGCACCCCCCGAAGCGAGCAGTGTGGTCACTGACAACAGCAAATTTGCCACCGTCGGTGTGCGAATCGGCGCCGCTCTCATCGACGGACTCTTGTCGATCATCATTTTCTTCGTCGCCATCGCGGTATTCGGCAATACCAATACAAGCGACAGTGGCTTTGAGATCAACGGTGGAGGCGTCGAAACCGTCATCTCGATCATTGTGATTCTCGCCGTCTACATCACCATGATTGCCACCAAGGGAGCGACCCCCGGCAAACTCATGCTGGGGCTTCGGATCACCATGGAGGATGGGGTCACGACCCCGCCGGGCGGCTCCAAGGCAATCATCCGGAACATCCCTGGACTGATTGGTATTATCCCTCTCATTGGACAATTGGTCAGTCTTGGCTTTGTAATCATGAGCCTGATCTGGGTTTCGGGTGACAGCGAGCGCCGTTCGGCATACGACCGCCTTGCTGGTACCCGCGTGGTCTACGCCAACAAGCTGTAACTGCCCAAGAGTGGACGCCGCCACGACTGTTGGCCTGATCAGTTTCGCCCTCGTTGTCAGCACCTATGGCACGGTGATCGGAGCGGGCGGCGGCTTCATCCTGATTCCTGGGCTCGTTCTACTCTTCGACATGAACGGTGTGCAGGCAGTTGGCACCGGCACAGTCACCTTGGTCGCTATTGGGTTCACGGGGGCCATCAACTACGACCGTGCCAGACTGGTCCATCGGGGCGCGGCCGGATGGTTCGCCGCGGGCTCGGTACCCACCGCATTGCTGTGCGCATGGTTTGTGGCGGATCGTATTGATGCCGAACTGTTCACCTCCGCGCTCGGATTCGTGCTGATCGCCCTAGCGATCTTTGTCATGCTGGCCCCACACACCACCGCTGACGACCAGGAAATCCCCAAGCCTCGCCGATGCCGCCTCATGACCGGCGGCGTCGGGGTCGGCGCCTTGTCGGGCACCTTCGCAGTTGGCGGCGGTCTGCTGACTGTCCCCCAACTCACCAGCGTCCAGAAACTCCGGCCACATCGGGCGGCCGCTACAACCTCAGCTACGGCCACAATGGCATCTTTCGCAGGCGCAACCGGTCACACGATCGCCGGAAATGTCATCTGGAGCCACGCTGCGCTGCTGGTGACCGGCGCGATCGTGGGCTCAACCCTCGGGGCACGACTGGCTGGCCGTCTTCCCGCACGGGCGGTGCTCATTGGGTTGGCCACCGGCCTCATTGTGGCCGGGGCATCCTTGCTACTCGCGGGGTAGCTTCGACTTCTTGACGATGCGCGCTCGGTCGCCCGCATTGAGCACCGTCTTTCGCAACCGCACGTTGCCAGGCGTGACCTCGACGCACTCATCGTCAGCGATGGTCTCGAGCGCCTGCTCAAGCGAAAGCAGCTTCGGCGGGGTAAGCCGAATCGTGTCGTCACTCGACTGGGTACGAATGTTGGTCTGCTTCTTCTCGCGGCAGATGTTGACATCCATGTCTTCGGCGCGAGCATTCTCGCCGACGATCATCCCCTCATAGACCTTTGCGCCCGGTGCGAGATAAAGCGCTGAGCGTTCCTGAATCGAAGCGATGGCGTAGCCGGTGGTATCGCCAGTGCGATCGGCAACAACCGCACCGTTGTAACGGGCACGCAACTCCCCAACCCACGGCGTCCAACCTTCAAAGACGTGGTGCATCAGGCCGGTGCCGCGAGTCTCGGTGAGGAACTCCGTGCGAAGACCGATCAGCGCTCGGGCCGGAACGATGTAGTCGAGGCGAACCCAGCCAGTGCCGTGGTTCGTCATGTCTTCCATCTTGGCCTTGCGAGCACCAAGGAGCTGAGTCACAGCGCCAACATGCTCTTCGGGGACATCGGTGGTGAGACGCTCGGTCGGCTCATGAAGCTTTCCGTCAATCTCGCGGGTGAGTACATTCGGCTTGCCAACCGTCAGCTCAAAGCCCTCACGGCGCATCGTCTCCACGAGAATGGCGAGCTGTAGTTCTCCACGACCCTGCACTTCCCAGGCATCGGGACGCTCGGTCGGGAACACCCGAATCGAGACGTTGCCGACCAGTTCGGCATCGAGGCGGGCCTTGATCTGACGAGCGGTCAGCTTGCTGCCGTCAGCTCCAGCAAGAGGCGAGCTGTTAACGCCGATCGTCATCGAAAGGGTGGGCTCGTCCACCGTAATCCCGGGGAACGGTCGAGGGTCTTCGGGATCAGCGAGGGTGTCACCAATCGTGATCTCCTCGATGCCGGAGATGCCGATCAGCTCGCCGGGTCCAGCTTCCTCAACATCAACCTGATCGAGTGCATCCGTGACGGTGAGCGTGCTGATGCGGGCTGATGTAATCGTGCCATCACTGCGACACCAGGCAACCGATTGTCCCTTACGAATGACGCCATGCTCGACTCGACAGATAGCGAGCCGGCCGACGTAGGGCGATGCGTCGAGGTTGGTGACCCACGCGCGCATTGGATGCTCAGGATCGTGCAGTGGGGCTGGGATTGACTCCAACAGGACATCGAAAAGCGCGGTGAGGTCGGTGCCCGGCTCGTTGGGATCAAGCGTGGCCATACCTTCGCGCGCGATCGTGTAAACGATCGGAAACTCGATCTGCTCTTCGGTGGCATCGAGATCGAGGAACAACTCGTACACCTCGTCGACGACTGCGGGGAGCCGAGCGTCAGGCCGATCGATCTTATTGATCACCAGGACGACGGGTTTATTCAACTCCAGAGCCTTACGGAGCACGAACCGGGTCTGGGGCAGGGGGCCCTCGGACGCGTCCACCAACAGAACCACACCGTCGACCATGGTGAGCGCCCGTTCAACCTCGCCACCAAAGTCGGCGTGGCCTGGCGTGTCAACAATATTGATCTTGGTGCCCTGATACCGAATGGCGGTGTTCTTGGCGAGAATCGTGATCCCCTTCTCCCGTTCCAGGTCCATGGAATCCATGACGCGGTCGGTGAGAGCGGCTCCTTCTCGGAAGGCACCGGCCTGGCGAAGGAGGGCGTCGACCAGCGTGGTCTTGCCGTGGTCAACGTGGGCGATCATCGCCACATTCCGGAGGTCATCTCGACGTAGCACCGACGAAGACTACCGACCCCGCCCCTTGATCCCGGTCTGTCATGGATGACGGCTTAGGGTGACATCCGTGACACCTCGCTCTCTTGTACTGCTTCTTGCCCTCGTCGCGGCGACCTGTGCCCGGGTTTCTCCCGAGGAACTAGCGGCTCAATACGAGCTCGACAAGATCCAACGCGAGAACTTGGTCTCGTCCTCAACAAGCACGGCGGAAGGCGAAGCCGAGCCGGAACCCAAGGCCCACCAGGTTCAGTCGACGGAATGTCCCTTCGAGGTCCAATTGGTCGCGGTCGACGTGGAGTGTGGCTTTGTCTCTCTCCCCGGACCCGACGATAGTCCAACACCGGTACGGCTCTCGTTCGCCCGCTTCCGTTCATCCAACGACAATCCCGAGCCGAACCCGGTGATCTACCTCCACGGGGGACCAGGGGGCAGTGTCCTAGCCGATGCCCACTCCTTCTACGGAGCGGTCGTGTCTCCCTTCATCGATCGACGCGACGTGATCGTGTACGACCAGCGCGGTGGTGGAGAGTCAAGCCCACTCCCAGTGTGTGACCACGCACGGCAATTCGACCCGGACTTCTTCCTTGAAGACCGAGATCACGCCGATATCTCGGACGAGTATCTCGATATTCTGGCCGAGTGCGGCCAGAATATTTCCAACAGCTTTCTCTACGACCTCACCACCTATAACAGCGTCACTCACGCGAACGACACGATCGAGTTGGCGCGAGCGCTCAAGATCGACCAGTTCAATATCCATGCATCGAGCTACGGAACAAAGGTTGCCCAGACAATCCTCCGTGATCATCCACAGTGGGTCAGATCCGCGATCCTCACCGGTTTCTATCCGACCGAGGTGAACCTGATCGGGTCGGTTCCCTCGAGCTTCGAATCGGCTCTCCAGACAGTTTTCGACGCGTGTGCCGCCGATGCTGTGTGCGGCCCCGCTCTCCGCGACCCCTGGACGGCCCTTGACGAAGCCATAGCGTCATTCAACGATTCACCGCTCGAATACGAGTCCCCGTACTTCGACGTCCCAGCGCTCATTGATGATGACGAAGTTGTCAACGGGTTGCACGCACTGCTGTATCTGGCCGAGGCGGCGGCGATGATTCCCGACGCCTTGATCGATTTCCGCGATGGCGATCTCGACCGACTTACCCGGATCGGTGCCTCATCGATCACCGACATCGCCGATGTTGCCGGCTTTGTTGCGGTCCAATGCAACGAAGAGGCTCCATTCACAACCACCGAGCAACGTGCCAACGCGTACGCCCGGACCCGCCCTGTAGATCGGGTCAACCTCGTTCCCGGATTCATCGGCAGCAGCTTGCTCGAACTCTGCGCTGCATGGGACACAGGCACCGCAAATGCTGTGGCCAACGAACCCACGACATGGAACGCCCCGACGCTGATGTTTTCAGGTGGCTTGGATCCGATCACACCGCCAGGCTGGGCCTTCAACACCGCCGAGCGACTCGACAATGTCACCCTCGTGCATTTCCCCGACAGGGGCCATGATGCCGACGAAAGCCTCTGCGCCGTCGACATAATGCAACAGTTCATCGAACGCCCAGGTGACGCGGTCGATACTGGGTGCGCAGACGGCGCTCTTCTTCAACTCGACAACAATGCCGGCCGCATGACCGACCAAGGCGCCCCCGCCTTCGTCGATAGCATCTTTGACGTCGAGCCTGGCGAAGAGATCTCATGGGTCGATGTTCGCGTACCCGACTGGGAGGCCTACTTCATTGAGGACGAAGACAGCTACTACCGCCAGAACGACTGGCTTGACCCAACGATCTTGGTGGTCCGGAACGGGTCATTCAATAGCAGCGAACTCACGTGGTACCTCGAGAGCTACGTGGACGAACCCTTTGTGCCCTCCGACCCGCCGGATCGTTTTGCCGGTGTCTGGGAGCGTCGACTACTCGAACGGATCGGCACCGACATGGTTGCGTATGTTCACATCGGCGAGCCAGAGCTGACGGTTGCTCTTACTGCCGAGACCGACGAACTGGCCACTCTCGAACGCGCCATTGTGTTCCCAGTGTTGCAGTCGTTCAACACCGACTGACTAATCAGCAAGCGGGGCGGTGACGCAGCAGCTCTCAAATTCAAGAACCCGTACCGGCGACTTGCCCACCTGATTCTTGTGCAAGCCTGGAGTCATGACCGACGCCAGTACCTCACCGCCAGCAATCTCAGATCCCGCCAAACTCATCCGGCTCGGCACGATGGTGCAGACGCTGATGGCCGAGGTTCGCCAAGCCGACACTGATGAGAAGAGCCGCCGTCTCCTCGCCCGTATTCACGAGGAGACGATGGAGGAGCTGGCAACGGTTCTCTCCGACGACCTTATGGATGAGCTCACTGAGTTCGCCGACTGCTGCGACGACGAAGGCGTGCCCTCCGAAGCCGAGATCCGGATCGCCCAGGCTCAATTGGTCGGGTGGCTGCAGGGTCTCCTGCAAGGCCTTCAGGCATCGATGGCGCAGCAGCAGGCCGCAGCGGCCATGCAACTCCAACAGCTTCAGCAGGCAAAGACTGCCCCACCCGATCCACAACTGCCCCAGCAGGCTGGCACCTACTTGTGAATCGTTGAAAGGCCGCCACCGACCGGAATCACGCTACCGGTGACATACGAACCGGCTGCCGACGAGAGATAGATCGCTACGCCTGCCATGTCGCCGGGCACACCAACTCGGCCCATCGGGACGTCGTTGGCGATCGACGCGCGAGAGGCCGGGTCATTCAGCGCAAACGACATCATGTTGCTGTCGAACGGGCCGGGAGCGATGGCATTGACCGTGATGTGATCCTTCGCCAAATTCTTGGCGAGATGCTTGGTGAGCATATGAACCGCGGCCTTGGAGGTTGAGTAGGAGAATGTGTCCCACTCCGGCGGCGTAAGACCGTTGACCGAGCCGGTGTTGATCACTCGAGATGGCGACTCGGAACTGGCGCCCGCACGCAGCAGCGGCAACAGCTCCTGGGTGAGGAAGAAAACGCTACGCACGTTGACGTTCATGACCTTGTCCCAACCACCGGGACTGAATGATTCGATCGGTTCGCCCCACGAGGCCCCAGCGTTGTTGCAAAGGATGTCTAGGGAATTCCAGCGCTCGGCAACAGCCTCACCGAGATGGGCGATGCCCTCGTCGGTTGAAAGATCGGCGGGCACACCAATGCAGGTGCCTTTCTCACTCAGACGAGCGGCCGCATCCGCAACCTGCTCAGCCTTGCGAGCCGAGATGATGACCTCGCAACCGGCATCTATGAGACCCTCGGCGATCATCAAGCCAATGCCTCGGCTGCCTCCCGTGACGACGGCGCGCTTGCCGTCAAGGCCGAAGAGGGACTGGAGACGTTGATTATCCATGGCGCCATCATGGCGTCCAGACAATTCGCTCGCCATTTGGAATGGTTATGATATTGCTCAACTGGAGTGGACGGTCTGCCCATGGAGACGGATGTGTTCTGCAGCCAGTACTGAAAATGCCACAGCCACCAGGTTCGTCTGCGGCCTCCGACCGGCGTTGACAGGGCGTTGGCCGCATTGAGGAGCGCGTCGCCATGATTCCGATTCGTGACGAGAACCCGACGCATCGCCCGGCCGTCGTTACCGGGCTGCTCATCACTGCCTGCCTGAGCGTTTTCCTCCTCGTCCAGCCAACGGCGAGTCGGGCATTCGACGAGCCCACCTCCGACGAACTGGTTGATGAGATCGAGTTCATCTACGAGTACGCCGCTGTCCCATGCGAACTGATCGAGAACCGCCCGCTCACGGCCCGTGAGATCACTGCCAGCCAGGTCAACGGCGACCTCAATGCCTGTGCCAACACCCCCGAACCGGACAGCCTGATTCCGTTCCCTGACAAAAACATCTGGGTTTCGGTGGTCGTGTCGATATTCCTCCATGGTAGTTGGCTGCACATCGCCGGGAACATGATCTTCCTTTGGATCTTCGGCAACAACATCGAGGACCATATGGGGCGCGGCCATTTCGCCGTCTTCTTCCTGATGTCCGGCATCATTGCGACGCTGGCCCATGTGGCGATCCAACTGGATTCAACCGCTCCCGTCGTCGGTGCATCAGGCGCCGTGGCTGGTGTGATGGGTGTCTATCTCGTCTGGTTCCCGCGGGCTCGAGTTCGCACACTCGTGTTCATCACGGTCATCCCACTCTGGCCTCGACTCCCCGCCGCAGTCTTACTGGTGGTCTGGTTCGTCTCGCAGTTCTACATCGGCAACGACAGCGGCGTGGCGTGGATGGCCCATGTGTCGGGCTTCATCTTCGGGGTCCTTGCAGGCCTCATCGGAAGAAGTGACAAACTGAGAACATGACTGACCGCACAGCTGAATGGAACGCGCTTCGCGCCGCTCATCTCCACCCCAACCGACCTGCGTCCTCAGCCCAAGGCGTCCATCACCTTGCCCTGCTGTCGTCTGATGTCGAGCGCACGATCGCGTTCTACCAAGACCTTCTCGAGTTCCCGATGACCGAGCTGTTCGAAAATCGCGACTACCAAGGCTCGACCCACTTCTTCTTTGATATCGGCAACGGCAATCTGCTGGCCTTTTTCGACTTCCCCGGCCTCGACCTCGGCCCCTACGCCGAGGTCCTCGGCAGCATGCACCATCTCGCCATCTCCGTCGCACCCGACAAGCACACACACCTGCGGTCCAAGCTCGAGGGAGCAGGCATCGATATCGTGTTCGAACACGACACGTCGATTTACTTCATGGGTCCTGACGGCGAACGCCTCGAGTTGATCGCTGACCAACTCGGCGAGATGTACGGCACCAACGTCAGCTGACGGTCCAACAACCCGCCGCCTCAGCACCAAAGATCCGCACGTCGATACCATCGCCAATGGTAACGGTGTCAGGCGGCGCCTCAGCGAGCTCTTCGCGCCTGAGCGTGACGGTGGACTCAGCGGGCGCCAACCCGTAGTGCGCCGGTCCATTGAGCGACAAAAACGCCTCGAGTCGACCGAGTGCATTGTTTTCGTAGAACAGTTCAGCTATCACTTCTAGGGCGTAGGGAGCGTTGAAGATACCCGGCTTGGCTCGACCCGTTTCCTTGTGGCTGAGCGGGTGCGGGGCAGAATCGGTGCCAATGAAGAACGACGGATTGCCCGATATCGCTGCCGACGCCAGCGCCAAACGTTCATCGCGGCTGTTGATGACAGGCTTGCAGTAGAGATCGGGCCGTAGCCCGTTGGCGAGTACATCAGACCGATCACAGGTGAGATGGTGAGGTGTAATGGACCCACCAATACCGTTGCGTCCGGCAACGAAGTCGATGCCGGCTCGCGTCGAAAGGTGTTCGACGGTCACGGTGAGCCCGGGGACTGCGTCGCACGCGGGCGCCAACTCGGCATCGAGAAAGGCTGCTTCACGGTCGAAGATGTCGATGTCGGGATCGGTCGACTCCGCGTGCACCAGCAAAGGAATCCCGGCTTCAGCCATGGCCTCCAGCACACCCTGGTAGCCAATCAGTGATGCGCCACCAGCCTCGGAGTTCGTGGTGGCACCCGCCGGGTAGTACTTCACCGCGAAAACAACGCCCGCTGCCACCCCGGCCATGAGGTCTTCGATCACGAGATCATCATTGAGGTACAGGCCCATTAGCGGCGTGAAGTCGGCCCTGGCATCAGGCCCTGCCGCAGCAAGAATCCGAGCCCGGTAACCCTCGGCCATCGCCGTCGACGTAATCGGCGGCACCAGGTTGGGCATCACCAACGCGTAGCGAAATGCGTTGGCGGTGAACGGTGCCACCGCAGCGAGCATGTGGTCGTCGCGCAGGTGGACGTGCCAGTCATCTGGGGCGGCGATGGTGATCGAAGTCATTGCTTGCTCCACAACATTGAAGGTTCCTCAGACGCCGTATTCGTTGCGATATTCATGGATCCGAGCGACGAGTCGGTCATCGAGCACCACCCGACCATCGAGCTCACGTCCGTGGAGATGGGCGACAACTTCATCCAGCGTGACGATGGCCCGCGTTGGCATCTCAAACTCCTCGGCCACCTCTGCTAGCGCCGACCGTGAACCCGTGCCCCGCTCCTGGCGGTCGACCGAAACGATCAGGCCGGCGAGTTCAACGTCGGCGGCGGCTCGCAGGATCGGCACGGTCTCACGGATCGATGTGCCGGCGGTGGTGACGTCTTCGACAATCAGCACGCGGTCGCCATCGTTGAGCGGTGCACCGACGAGCACTCCACCCTCGCCGTGGTCCTTTACTTCCTTACGGTTGAAGCAGAAGCTGACATCGCGGCCCCGCGCGTTCATGGCGATCGACGTGGTGGCGACGAGAGGTATCCCCTTATAGGCCGGGCCGAACAGCACATCGATGGCCGCGGGCCACTCACGATCAATGCTTGCGGCGTAGTACTCACCAAGCCCTGCAAGCTGAGCCCCAGTCCGATACTTGCCGGCGTTGATGAAGAACGGCGTCTTCCGACCGCTCTTGGTCACGAAATCCCCAAAGGTCAGTACCTCGGCGCGAACCATGAAGTCGATGAACTCCCGCTTGTTGTCGTCCATGACCCTCCCTCAGATCAGCTCAATCCTAACGATAGGGTCGCCACCCGATGAGAGTCGCCACCTGGAATATCAACTCCATCCGAACCAGAGTGGGACAGGTCGTGGCCTGGGGTGTGGAACACGATGCCGACGTGCTGCTCCTGCAGGAAACGAAGTGTGGTGATTCCGACTTCCCTTTCAACGAGTTCAGTGATGCCGGCTACGAGGTCGCCCATCATGGTGTCAACCACTGGAATGGGGTGGCCATCGCCAGCCGACGAGGGCTGACGAACGTCAAACGGGGATTCGCCGGCCCCAGTGCGCCGCCGTTCGATGAGCCCCGCTTGATCTCCGCCGAGGTCGATGACATTCGATTGTGGTCGATTTATGTCCCCAACGGACGTGAACTCGACGACCCCCACTACCTCTACAAGCTCTCCTGGCTCGAACGGTTGCGCGGTGACCTCCTCCACCTCTATGCCACCGGCCAGCCCATGATCGTGGCTGGCGACTTCAATGTCGCCCCGACCGATCTCGACATCTATATGCCGTCTCGATGGAAGCGCCGCACCCACGCCAGCGCACCCGAGCGGGCGGGCATCGACGCGCTCGTTGACCTCGGTCTGCGAGACGTCACCCGCGAGCACCTCCCGGGGCCCGGTGTCTACACCTGGTGGAACTATGGGGCGGACCAGTTCGACAAGGACCACGGTCTCCGACTTGATCTCGCGCTGTGCTCCGATGCGGTGGCTGACCGGGTCGAGACGGTGTGGATCGATCGTGTGATCAGAGGCGCCGAGCGGCCATCCGATCACGCACCCCTGGTGATCGATCTGCCCGACTAGCGCCTACTCGCCGATGTCTTCGTTCCAGAGCTCAGGCTCCGCAGCGATGAACTCACGCATCAGTTGCTTGCATCTGTCATCGTCGGCCCGAACCAACTCGATGCCCCGGGATTCGAGCAGCCCCTCACCGCCGAGGAACGTGTCGTTCTCGCCGATCACCACCCGCGGAATGCCGTAGAGCAACGCCGCGCCCGTGCACATATCGCACGGTGACAAGGTCGTGTAGAGCGTGGCCCGCCGGTATGCCGAAGCCGGGAGACGTCCAGCTCGTTCGAGACAGTCCATCTCAGCGTGCAGTACGACCGACCCCTCTTGCACCCTCCGGTTGTGACCTCGTCCCACAATCTCACCGTCGATCATCAGCGCTGATCCGATCGGGATACCACCTTCGGCAAGGCCCGCTCGTGCTTCTTCAATCGCAGCGTCGAGTCCAGATTGGTCCGCAGCATTCATGAGAAGCACCATAGATCCGTGAATCCTTTCGGGTATCACCCTCGATAGAAGGGATATGGAATCACTACTTTCCTCTCCCCGAATTCGACGCTTCCGTCAGCCGTCGCCGTTTGGGTTACATCCCCCAGATCAACGGCCTCCCTAGCCGTATGCGGGGCACGAGTACATCGGCTATGTGGCCGTGGCTCACTTCGGCGCAAGCCTGCGCTGAAAACCGTCACCACCCGACTCACCGACAACCAACGCCATCCATGCCACACCGGCAAACAGGATCGCCGCGAGCCCATAGGCCGACACGTCAATCCCGAAGACGTCCGCCAGCCACCCCACGAGGAACGGTCCAACGAAGAGGCCACCGCTACTCATCAGGTTGAAGCCAGCAATGAACGGACCTTGGGCACCGGCAGGCGCTAGGTCGCTAGCCAACGTCAGCATGCTGCCGCTGGTCAGACCGTTGCCCACCCCCATCACGACGCTCGCGACGACGACGCCGGATGTTGAGTCGGCCAGGCCAAGAAGGATCAGTCCCACAGCCATCAGCGAAAAGAACGGCACCACGGCGTAGAGACGCCCGAAGCGGTCCATGATCCATCCCGCGATCGGAAAGAAGGCAAAGTCGATGGCGGTACCGACCGAGACGAGCAGCCCGATCTCGGCGCTCGATAGCTCGAATTGGTCGGCGATCAGCGGCACCACGACATACCGACCCTCGCGAGCCGCCATGATCAAGAACGCGCCAGTCCCCCCGGTCAACAAGAGGCGCCGGTAACGCCGCAGGGCCGGCAGCACCGACACTGGGGGTGGTGGTTTCGCGTGGTTTGACTCTGATCCACCCGGCAGCACGATCCACACCAACGCGCTTGATGTCACGAAGCCCGAGACGGTGAAGGCCGCGGCGTAGCCCCACTGATCGGCGATGAACCCACCAAGCACCGGTCCGATCACAAAGGTAAGCCGATGGGTTCCACCCATGAACGAGCTGACCCTCCCGCGATACTGTGCTTCGACGTTGCGTGCGATGAAGAGGTTGCGAGACTGCGCCATGCTCCCCACGCCGAAGCCGCCGACTACCCGGAGACTGAGCAGGACAACGGCAACCGACGTGAGCGGGAAGACGAGAATGGTGGCGGCAGAGATCACAATCCCCATCAACATCATCCGGTCGTTACCGAATCGTTCCGCCACCGCGGCCGCCGGGAGCCCAACCATGGCCGAGCCGAGGCCAGCGCCGGCGATGATAAGGCCGACCAACGAAAGGCTGACTCCCTCATCCTTGAGATAAAGCGGCAGGACCGGCAGCAGGATCCCAACGCCGAGCATCATGGCGGCCACCGGGAAATAGAGAGGCACAAGGCATCGGCGCAGCACCTGCCAGACTGACCCCTCGCTCACCATGCGGCGCAGACTACCCAGGTTCACCGTTCACAGATGAACGGGTGTCAACGCGCTGGCGCTATCGCCTTGCGAAGATGGCCATACCAGACCAGATCAGTTCTGGTTCTTACTCAGATGAGCTTTGAGATGCGCCCGAGCTTCTGTCACAGGCATCGGGCGGGCGAAGAGGTATCCCTGGCCGTAGCCAACGCCCAGTCCCTGAAGTATCTCGAGTTGTTCACGCGTCTCGATGCCCTCAGCAAGGAGATCGGTTCCCATCGTTTCTGCCAGAGAGACCAACAGTCGGACCAACGAGAGCGACATTTCGGACTCTCCCAGGCCGGAAATGAAACTCTTGTCAATCTTGATGACGTCGCACGGCAACATTTGGAGGTAACTGAGCGACGAGTACCCGGTGCCAAAGTCATCGATGAAGATGCGCGAGCCCCGTGACTGCAAGTCACCGAGCATCGATGCTGCCCTTGCCGTGTCAGCAATGACCGCCCGCTCGGTCACCTCAATGTTCACTCCTTCGACGAAGAGTTCACCGGTCGGCCCGTCGAACCAAGCAGAGCGAGACAGGAGGCTTGCTGAGACGTTCAGATTGATCGAGATGTCGTCTTGCAGATCCCGGCGCAGATCATCAAGACACTCCCTGCTCTGCTGCAACATGTAGAGGTCGATGGCACCGATCTGTCCGGAACGCTCAGCAAAATCGATGAACTGATCTGGAAGCACCATTCCAGCTTCGGGATGGGCCCATCGGATCAGGGATTCAAATCCGGTGATGTCTTGCGTCGTCAACTCAACGATGGGTTGCAGATAGAGCTCGAACTGATTGGTGGATAGGGCTGTATTGATCGCCGCTGCCATGTTCAGCTCGGACAGCACGGGACCACTGCCAAGCATGCTGCTGACCACACAACGGTTCCGACCACTTGCTTTCGCTCTGTACATCGCTCCATCGGCGAGTCTCATCAGCGCCGTCGGATCACACTCTCGTTGGACTATCGGTGTGGGATTCGACAGCGTTGCGCCTTCATCGGCTGTGGCCGCGTGGTACTCGGCGAGACCAATCGACGCGGACGTTCGTACGTCCGCAACCGTCAGTGAAATCGGGTCACCAACCGCAGCGAGTAGCGCTTCGCCAACAGCTTCTGCCTCCACCAGTGAATGGTCGGTCACCAGCACCGCGAACTCGTCGCCGCCAAGGCGTGCCAGAAGCAATGACTCGGGTAACGCTTGGCGAAAGAGCTCGCTTACCTTGACCATGAGCTCATCGCCGGCCGCATGCCCGTAGATGTCGTTGATGAGTTTGAACCGGTCCATGTCAATGATGAGTACGCCGATACCAGTCAACTCACCGCGCTCGTACTGTTGAGTGGCCGCTCTCAATGAGGTTAAGAAATGGTGTCGATTAGGGAGATTGGAGAGTGAGTCGAAGTTGGCGAGACGGCGCAGCTTTGACTCGCTTTCTTGAAGGTCAGACAGTGCACATTGGCGATCATATTTGGTTGTGATGATCGAGCTCAACGCTCTGAGAGTAGCGATGTGGTGCGCCTGGAAGAAGTCCTTTTGGGAGTGCTCCGAGTCGATCACTCCGATGGTCTTCCCACCGCTGATGATTGGCACGGCAAGTTCAGACATCCGGGCTTGGTCGTCCACCACGTAGTACGGGTCTGTCGAGACGTCGCTCACCAGAATCGAACGTTGCTTCTCAGCACATTGACCGGTGATGCCTTCGCCATAGCTGAGCTCTATCGGATTGCGGATTCGTGCCAGGCCAGATTTCTTGTGCCCATATGCCGCCTTTTGCACCAGCTTTTGACGAGCTTCATCCAGCAGGTAGACGACACAGTCCTCGAGACCCAGAATCTCGATGAACTCATCGGTGAGTAACCACAGGACTTCGTCGACGCTACTGGCGTGAATGACCGAAGTCGTGAAGTCAATAATGGCTTGGGCGTAGGACCACGAGACCTCACTCGTCGGCAAGAGGTCCTTCGAAGAAATATGTGAATCGTCGCAGATCATTGGGCAGTGACTACTTTGTGACTCCAGAAATCAGGTCCCCGGCCCGGTGGCGCGCACTCGGGTACCGGGACTAGAACAACGGTACCGCGGCCTTGAGTCGGCTTTCCATAATTTGTGCGAGTAAGTTTACTCACTCGACGCTGCGTTCCATGTCGATCTCGCGCCCAAATCCTTAATGCTTCAAGGTATTCAACCGCGTCTATTCTCTCTCGACTGGTCGCCCATCCACCGGGTCTCAACAGCAGCCGTCAACCCTTTGCTCAGATGGAGCTCTTCGATAGCGTTCGCGACGATGGCCTGGGGTTCGCCAATTCGTGACAAGCGCACCAGAGGGAGAGCGGCACCGGAGTCGGTTGCCTCAACGTACACAACGTTGGGGAGTTGAAGATGCCGAATACTGGCGGGGACGAGCGCCACACCTTCACCCGCCGCCACCAAACCGACAATCGTGGTGTATTCGGCGGCTTCGATCGCTGGGTCATACTGAATATTGTGACCGGCGAGCATGGAACGGATCTCTGCGTGGAGACTCGGTGAACGATCGCGAGAGAAACCGACAAAGATCTCACCGCTGAGATGACGCAGACGGGTTGATGCCTGATCGGCGAGCGGGTGATCCGCGGGCATTGCCACCACCAATCGATCAAAGCCAAGCACAGAGGAGGCGACGGCGGGGCGGGCGGGTACCGTTCGGGCGATACCGAGATCCACATCTCCAGCTGCGATGGCCTGGGCTTGTTCATCCGACGACATCGTGAAGAGCTCGATTTCGGCATTGGGCCAAACCCGTCCGAAACGGTGCAAGAATCGAGGCACGAACTCATACGCCGTCGAGTCGACATAGGCGAGCCGAAGCCGACCCCGAGCACCTCCTCGGATCTCCGCGGCCACACGAGCCACCGACTGAGCCGACACCAACAGGCCTCGGGCATGCGCGAGAAATGTCGCCCCATCAGCAGTCAGCGAAACCCTCCGTGTGGTCCGCTCGAGAAGTGTCAAGCCCAAGTCAGTTTCGAGTTGACGGATCTGCTGGCTCAGCGCCGGCTGTGCAACATGGAGACGTTGCGCCGCTCGACCGAAATGAAGTTCATCGGCAACGGCAACGAAATACTCGAGACGGCGAAGCGAGATATCACTACTCATAATTTAAGATTATCAATGAAACGTGAATGAGTACTTCCGCTCAAAGAGTTATACCGCCAGACTCAAACGCATGGGGAAAGCAAAGTATTCAGCCGCGGGGCTTTTCATCCGCGGCGCTCGTAAGAAAACGTGGCCACGAGTTTGGCGCGAAGCCGAGATGAAAGAGTCGTACGACGTTGTCATCATCGGTGGCGGCATCCACGGTCTCGCCACGGCGTACTACCTGGCCAAGAACCACGGCATCACCAACGTGGCAGTCGTTGACAAGGCGTACTTGGGTTCGGGTGGATCGGGCCGCAACACGGCCATCGTCCGCTCCAACTACCTGACGCCGGAGGGCGTGGCGTTCTACGACCGCTCCCTCGACCTGTACAACACGATGTCGATCGATCTGAACATCAACGTGATGTTCTCCGAACGCGGGCACATGACGTTGGCCCACACCGACAGCGCTCTACGCACCATGAATTGGCGCGCCGAGGTCAACAAGCTCCAAGACATCGACTCGTCAGTGATCGGTCCAGACGAAATCAAGAAGCTCGCACCGAGCCTTGATGTCTCCAGCGATTCTCGTTATCCCATCCTCGGAGCGCTCTACCATCCGCCCGGCGGCACAATTCGCCACGACGCTGTGGTCTGGGGCTACGCCCGCGCCGCCGATACCCTTGGCGTCGACCTGCTCCAAAAGACCGAAGTCCTCGACATCCTTTGCGAAGGGGGCGAGGACGAGCACGGTAAGGGCGCCGGAGG
The DNA here is from genome assembly GCA_018699415.1 of Acidimicrobiaceae bacterium. GTDB lineage: Bacteria > Actinomycetota > Acidimicrobiia > Acidimicrobiales > Aldehydirespiratoraceae > JAACCU01. The sequence continues at coordinate 14,327 of JABIQM010000261.1, read as the reverse complement.
CAAGGTCACCGGTGTCCGCACAAGCCGCGGCAACATCAGCGCACCCATCGTGGTCAACTGCACCGCCGGTTGGGCATCGCAGCTGTCAAACATGGCAGGCGTGCGTCTTCCGATCACCACCCACCCGCTGCAGGCCGCCGTCACCGAACCGGTGAAGACGTTCCTCCCGACGGTGGTCGTCTCAGGATCGCTGCACGTCTACGTCAGCCAGACTGACCGAGGCGAGCTCGTGTTCGGTGCCTCCGTCGACCCGGTCGCCACCTACGACATGCGAGGCACGCTCGAGTTCACCGAAGAACTCGCCGGGCATGTCCTCGAACTCATGCCGGGCATCTCCAAGATGCGCCTCCTACGTCAGTGGGCTGGCCTCTGCGACATGACCCCGGACTACTCGCCCGTCATGGGTCCCACCCAGGTCGACGGCTATTTCGTCGATGTTGGCTGGGGCACCTACGGCTTCAAGGCCGGCCCCGTAGCTGGAGAACAAATGGCTATCTCGATTGCCAACAACAACCTCCCGAAACTCATTGCCCCATTCGACCTCAAGCGCTTCACCGAAGGCGAGTTGGTCGGCGAAAAGGGCGCAGCGGCGGTGGGTCACTGATGCTTTTCGTCCCATGCCCCAACTGCGGCCCGCGCAATGCGTCCGACATGTCCTATGGCGGCGAGGCTCACTCTCGTCCCGATCCCAAAATGGCCTCCCAAAAGGAGTGGCGCACGTACTTGTACCTGCGTGACAACCCATCTGGATGGCTCAAAGAAAACTGGTACTGCTCGTCGGGTTGCCGCAAGCATTTCCAGCTCGAACGTCACACCCTTACTGGCGAGTTGCGCAACCCACCCTTGCCCGGTAGCAAAACTGCAGGAGGTGGCTCATGAGCCATCGTCTACCCGCCGGTTCCGGCGAAATCATTGACCGCTCGAGGTCGATCAGGTTCAGCTGGAACGGCAAGAAGCTAACGGGGTTCCAAGGCGACACAATTGCCTCGGCACTCATGGCCAACGGCGAACACATCATGGGTCGTTCCATGAAGTACAAGCGTCCTCGTGGCGTGCTCACCGCTGACTTCTGGGATCCGAATACGACAGTTCAGGTCGGCGACGAACCCAACGTCCGTGCCGGACATCGCAAGCTAGCTGAAGGCATGAATGTCTCCGCCCAAAACGTGTGGCCATCTCTGAAGTTCGATGTTGGTGCAGCCAACGGCCTCGTGGGCCGGTATCTCACCGCCGGCTTCTATTACAAGACCTTCATGAAGCCAGCCTTCTTGTGGCCCAAGTACGAAGCGGTTCTAGCCAAGTTCGCTCCGGGCGGCAAGGTTGATCTCGGCACGCCTCACGGCTACTACGACAAGCGCTACATGCACCCCGACGTTGTGGTCGCGGGCGGCGGTCCTGCCGGTCTCTCTGCTGCTATTGCAGCGGCGAACGCTGGTGCGTCGGTCATCCTCCTCGATCATGAAAACGCCGCTGGCGGTCACCTGTTGTGGGGGTCCGACGAAGACCGGGCCGCTGCCGCTGACCTCATCACTGCAGCCGAAGCTGCCGGGGTCGAGATCCTCGAAAACACCACCGTCACCGGTCGCTACGAAGACAACTGGATATCGATCGTTCAGCGCAGCCATGACATTTCTATGGAACGCCTGATCAAGGCTCGCGCCAAGGTCCTCGTTGTTGCCGCTGGCACCATCGAGCGTCCCTACGTCTTTGCTGGCAACGACATCCCCGGTGTCATGACTTCCGGTGCCGTTCGTCGCCTCATCAACATGTACGGCGTGAAGCCGGGCACGAAGGCAGTCGTCCTGACCGCCAACGAATCAGGCGATGGCGCTGCTGATGATCTTCATCGAGCCGGTGTGGACGTCACCGTGGTTGATGCCCGTGAAGGCAAGACCATCGCATCGGCTTCCGGTTCCAAGACACGGGTGCGCAAGGTTGAGCTCAGCGACGGCACGTCGATCGAGTGCGACCTGGTTGTGACTGCTGTTGGTTGGACCGCTCCGACCTCGCTGCTCAACATGGCGGGCGACCGGCCGGTCTACGACCCGACTGCGGCTCGGTTCTTCCCCGGCACACCTCCCGACAATGTGATTGCCACTGGTGGCATCTCTGGCGACGGCACCCGGGACGAGCTCATCGCTCACGGTGCGGCAACCGGCGAACTTGCCGCAGCTCGCGCTGCCGCGACTCGACATCGCATTCAGGCTGCCACAGCCCGTGCCGAAGCTGTCGACGGCAGTGAACCAGAGCTCCCCGCCGACAACCGCACTCCGCTGGGTCGCGATGCACACCCCGAGCTTTACCGTTCCAGCACCCATGGCATCGTCGACTATTCCGAAGATGTCGGGTCTAAGGACCTGTTCGGTGCTGCCGCCGAAGGCTTCGACTCGGTCGAACTCCTCAAGCGCTTCACCACAGCAACCATGGGTCCGTCACAAGGCAAGCTCGAAACGGTCAACACCGTTGCGGTACTCGCCGAAGCACGAGGCGAGACCATCGCCGAGGTCGGCACCACCGTGTGGCGCCCGCCCTACGCACCGGTCACGCTTGGCGCGCTCGGAGGCCGAATCTTTGAACCCGTTCGAGTTTCGTCGATTCAGCCCTGGCACGAAGCCAACAACTGCACCCCGATCCTTGCGGGTCAGTGGATCCGTCCGGAGCACTATGGAGATCCCCAGGGCGAGGTTCGCAACACGCGCACCAACGTGGGCATCACCGATGTGACCCCGCTCGGCAAGCTCGACCTTCAGGGTCCTGACGTGCCGAAGCTGCTCAGCCAGCTCTACACCAACAAGTGGATGAAACTGCCGATCGGCAGCGTTCGCTACGGCATCATGTGTGCCGAAGACGGTGTGGTGCTCGACGATGGTGTGACCGCCCGCTTGGGCGAAGAGCACTACTTGATGACCACCACATCATCAGGTGCCGGCACCATTTGGAACTGGGTCGAAAACTGGCTCCAGACCGAGCACCCCGATTGGCAGGTGCACTGCACCCCCGTCACAACGGGCCTAACGTCGATCAATATCGCAGGTCCCAACTCGCGTGAGTTGCTCGGCCGCTTGGTTGACGACATCGATCTTGACCCTGAGGGCTTCAAGTACATGCAGGTTCGCACCGGCACCATTGCTGGCGTCGAGAACTGCATTGTTTGGCGCATCGGCTTCACCGGTGAATTGTCCTACGAGATCCATGTGCCATCGGCCTACGGACTGCACGTCTGGAAAACTCTTCTTGAGAAGGGTAAGGACCTCGGCGTTGCGCCGTTCGGTCTCGAAGCGCAGCGTGTCATGCGTCTTGAAAAGGGCCACTTCATTGTGGGCCAGGACACCGATGGCCTGAGCAAGGTCCCCACGACCGGCATGATCTCCTTGTTAAAGCTCGACAAGGACGACTGGGCTGGCATGACGGAGACGGCATGGGCTCTCGACGCGTCGCATCCTGTCATCGTCGCCGTCCAGCCGACCGATCCGAACGTCGTACCGGAAGAAGCGTGTCAGATCCTGCGTGAAGGCACCAAGGAGATCGTGGGGCGCATCACCTCGTCGCGCTACTCCCCAACCCTTGAGCGTTCGATCTGCCTTGCTCAAGTATCACAAGAGTTCGCATCACCCGGCAGCACGCTCACCGTGTTGCTCGTCAATGGCGAACGCATCACCGCCAAGGTGATGGAACATCACGCCCACTTCGACCCCGAAGGAGAACGGCTCCGTGGCTAACACCTTTGAAAGTTCCGTCGTCGCCATCGACCCGGCCGCCGCAGCTGCAGCGGTGGCGGTCACTGACGAGTCCGCTGTCATCAAAGCCAGCGTCCGCGCTGCCGATGGCACCCCAGCGGCAGCAGCCCTTGGCCTTACCTTTGGCTCGACCGAGCACCGAGGCGACACTTTTGTCGCCCGCGTTCGGCCAGACGAGTGGTTTGTGATGGGCTCAGCATCCGCTGTCGCTAATGCCATCGGCGAGCTTGACCTTTCCGGCTACGCCAGCACCGTCGACGTCACCTACAGCCGCATGATGCTCCGGGTCACCGGGACCGATGCCGCTAAAACGATGGAGAAGGTCTGCAACCTTGACTTCAGCGATTCCATGACCCCCGACGGTGCATGCGCCGGGGCATCAGTCGCCAAGGTCGGATGTGACGTGATCCGTAACGATGTCGAGGGCGTGCGGTCATACCGCATCCTCTGTGACCGCTCGTTCGGCCAGTACCTCTACGACGCTCTCATCGACTCTGCCGCCGAGTTCAACGGTTAGATGAACGAGCAGTTCACTGTCGACGGCTTTGTCGTCGAGGAGCAACTGCTTGATCTGCGCCTTCTCGGCTCCCTCCACGACGCATTCGATGACCTGTTCGCTGGCCACTTCCCCACCGGCGTCAAGCCTGACGAGGTCAACTGGCAACACGCCACCGGCGACCCCCGGCGTGCCCGCCAAATCTGCAACGGTTGGAAGGCCGACGACCGTATCGCGGCAGTTGTCCTCGACCCTGGCCCCGCCACACGGATAGCCAGCCTCATGGGTTGGCCTGGGGCACGCCTCATCCAAGACAACATTTTGTGGAAACCGCCGGGTGCCACCCAACTCGGATTTCACCGCGACAACGACTATTCCCACTGGTTCAGCCCACCAGAAATGGCGACCTGTTGGATCGCCCTGGACTCCACGACCGAAGCAGGCGGCACGCTGGAGTTCGCGCGTGGCTCGCATTTGTGGCCGGCCCCCGCCTCGCTCAATACGCCGTTCCACGCACCCGATGACTACACCGGCGATGTCGAGCGTTCATGTCCCGCCAATGCTGAGGTCGACATCGTTTCCGTTGTCGTTCCCGCCGGCGGCGGATCCTTCCATCACGGCGACACGTGGCATGGCTCAGCCGCGAATTGCACCATCGTTCAGCGCCGAGCACTAGCGATCCACTACGCCCGAAATGACGCCAAATTCGATCTCGATCGGCTGGAGCACGGGATGGGCAAGATCTACGGCCGCTACTGCGGTGGCAATACCGCAATGCCTGATGCCCATTTTCCTAGTCTGCATGAACGCGTCTCCTAGACTTCACTGATGAAGATCCTCATCGCCACCGACGGCCATCTCGATCCTGAGGCAACCGCCGATCTCGTGGGCCGCATCCACACCGACGGCGACACGGTAGTTGTCCTCACGGTCATCGATCACCCCGGAGAGGTTCTACGAAACTTCGCTGACTTCGGGGCATGGAAGGACACCGATCAGATCCTCAGCGAAGCGGGCTCCGGGGCAACCGGGTTCGGTTCTGGCGGTGTTGCCGCCAGCCGGATGAGCAAGCGGGACCGAGCGATGAAAGGGCAGCCGCTTACCCTCGACAATTACTTCATCGAAACCGCTACCAGCCTTCAAGCATCGCTACTTGCCACGCTTGAAGACGCAGGACTCATCGTTGAGAGAAAATGGGCACCAACCGAGCGCCGAACCGCCCGCACGATCCTCGACGTCGCTGCCGACGAAGACGCTGGAATTCTCGTTATCGGAAGCCACGGGGGCGGCAAGTTCGAGGGACTCCTCGGTTCAACCGTCACCAAACTAATCCGCCAGGCCTCGATCCCTGTCATGCTCGTTCGTAGCTAGGGCACACCTAGTCGAGGCCGAGTTGGGCCTTGCGATCTCCCGACCAAACGGTGATGAGGCGGTCTGATGTCAGCCCCAGGAGGGCGACGCACAGGCCAAGAATCGAGCCGGCACCAATATCGGAGTTGGTGAGAGACAACAGCAGCGGCGTGCCGAGCCCATCGATACCCCCGATCAGTGCCGCAATCATCGCCATGAACAGCGTGTAGAGGATCGTCTGGTTGAGCCCAAGCAAAATTTCTGGCATGGCCAACGGCAGCTTCACCTTGCGCAAAACTTGGCCGGGCGTGCAGCCTGACGTCAATGCTGCTTCGATCTTGTCGGCAGGAACACCACGAAGCCCGAGCATCGTGTATCGAGTCGCCGGCACCGTCGGATAGATGATCATCGCAGTGAGAGCGGCCGCAGGACCGACTCGAAACAACATGATCACTGGCAGCAGATAGATGAACGATGGCATCGTCTGGAACGTGTCGAGACCGACCTGGATGAATGCCACCCGTCGATCTGACTGGTGCGCCCAGACACCAAGACTGACACCCATCACCATGCAGAGAAACACCGCAGTAAGCACAAGGTAGGTGGTCTGCATCGCTTGGAACCAAAACCCGGACAGCGCTATGGCAAGGGCGAGCGAACCAGCGGATGCCGCCAGTCGAGGGCCCTTCAGCGCCCATCCAATACCAATAATGAGCGCAACCCCAACGATCCACGGGGTAGCTTCGAACGCGTCTCTCAGCGGCAGCAAAAGATTGATCAATAGCCAGTCTTTGACACCCTGTACCGGCAGGTCCTTTTGGGCCCAGTCCATGACCGCGTCGGTAGTGCCGGAAAAGCTGACCGATCTGTCCGTGGGGAACACATTGAACGCGTTAGACACCTTGCTGAGGGCGTAGGTCACGACCGTGAGCCCCATCGCCATATAGGCGAAACGGAATCGCTCAAGATGTGGCACTTCGTCACGATGTTCCGGTTCACGCGCAGCCCACGCCTGACTCAGACGATCAAGAATCACCGCCATGAGAACGACCGCGATACCGATCTCAAGACCTTCACCGATTCTCAAGCTTCCGAGGCGACCCTTCAATTCGAGTCCAAGGCCATTGGTACCAATGAACGAGGCCACCACAACCATTCCCAGGCACCCCATCACGACCTGGTTGACGCCGACCATCAGTGCTCGACGAGCCGCAGGAAGCTCAACCTTCCAGAGCATCTGCCGCTGGGTTGCACCCGACATTTCTCCGGCCTCAATGATTTCTGGTGAGATCCCGCGTAGACCGAGCAATGTCAGGCGCGCCATCGGCGGGAACGCAAACACGATGGTGGCAATCACACCCGCCTTGTTGCTGAGCCCGACGAAGACAACTACCGGCAAGAGGTACGAGAAGTGGGGAAACGCCTGCAACACGTTGAGGAACGGCAGGAGAATGCGCTCGAACCATCGACGTTTGGCCGCAAGAAGCCCAAGGGAAAATCCCAACAAACCGGCTACAGGCACGCTCACCGCCACCACAGCGAGCGTTTTCATCGAGTCTTCCCAGAGTCCGAACACGGCGAAGTAGAAGATCGATAGACCGGTCAACAGCGAAAGCCGCCAACCTTTGAGATACCAGCCGAGAACTGCACCGAGGGCCACCAGCATCGGCCATGGCATCGGACCGATACCCAGCGAGTCCTCACCAGTGAGGAGTAGCCCAGCCGAGAAATCGAGTGGGTAGTCGATCAAGCTCGCCACCGACCGGGTGAATTCACGGAAGTTGAATAATCCGAGGAACTGCTCGTCCTTCAGATAGTCAGTGAAGCGGTTGATATGCTTCGGGAGATCGGGGACAGCCCAGCTCGGCATTGTTCGGGTCCACTCAGGAAGTGAATCTCCGAAGATCCGACGAATAACCTGAATGACAATGAACGGACCGAACGCGACTGCCAGCCGTCCGCGCGTGGTCTGCAGAAACGGTTGACGGTCAGAAACCGCAGCGGCCGTCGGGGCCGTAGCCGTCACGTCTGCTCTCCGTAGAGCGCTGAGATGAGGTCAGAGCGATCGACAACACCGACAATCGAACCAGAGTCGTCGTGCACATGGTGGTCACCGTCGACCCCAAGCACCTGAGAAGCCACATCGCCCAACTTGGCGTCGGACGGGACGGAACCTGATCCCGTGGTGCCGGCAGTCGCTGGCCGCATCACCGAGCCGACGCTAAGCAACTTCTCCCTCGACACGTCACTCGTGAACTTGCGGACATAATCGGTTGCCGGGTTTGTGATGATCTCCTCGGGCGTACCGATTTGGTCAATACGGCCTTCGTACATGATGGCGACACGATCGGCGAGACGGATTGCCTCGTCGAAATCGTGGGTAATGAACACGATCGTTTTGTGGAGTTGGTCCTGCAGTCGCAGGAATTCGTCCTGCATCTCCTTGCGGATGAGCGGATCAAGCGCCGAGAAGGGCTCGTCAAGGAACCAGACATCGGGCTCGACTGCGAGCGAGCGGCCGATCCCCACACGCTGCTGCTGTCCACCCGAGAGTTCACGTGGGTAATAGTTATCGCGCCCTGAGAGACCAACGAGTTCGAGAATTTCGCGGCCCTTGGCCCGCCGTTCTTCGCGTTCCACCCCTTGGATTTCGAGCGGGAAGGCGACGTTGTCGAGAACTGTACGATGAGGGAAAAGGGCAAAGTGCTGGAACACCATGCCCATCTTGTGGCGCCGGATCTCGATCATTTCTTTGTCGGTCGCGGCCAACAGATCACTGCCGTCAAAGAGCATTTCGCCTGCAGTCGGCTCAATGAGCCGGGACAGGCAACGCACGAGTGTGGACTTGCCTGAGCCGCTAAGCCCCATGAGGACAAGAATCTCGCCCTCATAGACTTCAAGGCTGGCGTCATATACGGCGGAGATATAGCCCGACTTCTTCACCTGCTCCGGCGATGGATGGCCGTCGTGGCTACGCAGGAACCCTCGCGGGTCCGGCCCGAAGAGTTTCCAGACATTGCGACAGCTGAGCTTTGATTCCGACACGTTCCCCCTGGGGCCGACAGCGAAGATGCGTTCATACCTCGTGGACCGGCCACAGGGAGAGTACATCTCCTCCTGCAACCGGTCCACGAAAGCGCATTTCTAGTTATGTATTACCGTTACTAGCCGACCCATTCAGCAACGCGGTCCGCGTTATCTTCGAGCCACTTGGCAGCATTGTCCGCGACGGACATGTTGTCGATGTCGCCCTGTGCCGCCATGGTGGCGAGGTCAAGGTTGGTGAAGTTGATGCTGGTCAGCACCGAGTATGCGTGCGGCCACTTGCCCTCGAAGCCTTCCCATGTGCCGATCTTGAGATACGCACCCTTCGGGTTACCGCAGTCATAGGTGGCATCGGGGTTGGAGCCCCATGCCGGGTCGTCGAAGCAGCCGTCTTCGTAATCGGGGAACTCGACAAAGCTACCCTCATAGACAGCGTCAACGAAGTTCGGAGTCCAGTTGAAGCTCATGATCGGTGTGCCGTTGGCGACAGCCGAGTCAAGTTCAGCCCAGATTGCATCAGAAGAACCGGCGTTTACAACTGTGACTGGCAGATTTAGGGCCGCAATGCGCTCCGGGTCTTTCTTCTGCCACTCAACTGGGCCACCGAGATAGCGAGCGTTATCACCCGTTTCCGGCGTGCTCAGTGCAGCGATGCAATCAGCCTCAAGCAAGGCAGTCCAGTCAGGCAACCCAGGGCAGGCCTCACCGGCAGCGGCGTTGTACCACCACTCCTCACGAGTTTTGGTGTCATGGGTCTGCGCATCGATCACGCATCCCTTTGCCACGTTTTCTTCGAACGGAACGCCGAACGAGCTTTCCCAAACCTCGTGCACCAGCGATACGTCGCCCAAGCACATGGCTTCATAGACGGGAGCGCCAGAGTCCGACGAGATGTACTCGACATTGGCGCCAGCCATCGTCAGGATTTGTCCAACAATCTCGGCACCGACAATCTGACTGGTCCAGTTGTGGATCGGGATGATAATCGGATCAGTTGAATCTGCCGCCATGTCTTCACCACCGCCACTGCTGTCATCGTCACCACACGCGCTGGCGAAAAGCGCCAGTACAAGCAACAGAACACTAAACTTCTTCAACATGTCCCCCCCAAGGGCTCATTCTGGCCAGAGTCGACCTCCCATGAGAGTAATGATGACTCCCTCCTGATTCAAGTCCGAAGAAATATTCGTCGTCAAAGACCCGGATTTCCGCATACTCATGCATCAAATTCCTTGATCCGTGGCAACCTTTCATGGTGACAATGCCGGAGCACAACTCAGCTGAGCGCCGTTCAGCAGAACTCAGCCGCCTAGTCGGCAATCGCGTTCGCGCACTCCGAACTGACCTCGGAATGACCATGGCGACCTTCGCTGAGGCCGCTCAGATCTCCCTCGGAATGCTGTCGAAGATCGAGCACGGTCAGACCGCTCCGAGCCTCAACACCCTGCTCGGTTTGGCCGAAGCGGCCAACGTTCCTTTCACTGCGCTCTTTCGAGGACTCGACGAGGAGCACGATCTGGTAATCGTGCGAGCGGACGAGCGCCACGAGATCATCCACGAGGGGTCCGGCCATGGTCACGGCTACTTCGATCTGGGCGCCCTTCGCGGACCCTCCCGCACCATCGAACCGATGATCACTCGCCTCACTCAGGCCACCGATGTGTTCCCGCTCTACCAGCATCCCGGCGTCGAGTTTCTCTTCATTTTGGAGGGAGCGATGGAGTATGGCTACGGCGGCGAGAGCTACAAACTCTACGAGGGCGACACCGTGCAATTTCGGGGCGAAGTAGCCCACGGCCCGATCACCATGTTGACCCTACCGATCGAGTTTTTGTCGATCAAGGTGTACCCCAACATCACCTAGTGGACGGTCTGTCAAATTCCACTGGCATGGGTGGTAATTGAACGATAAGTTAGATTGGTCCCGAAGTTGTGTTGACCAGAACGCACGTTGGTCGGGCCAGAGATCGACAATTGCCTAAAGGGGTTTGATGACGATGCAGGTGCTGGGTAGTCGTCCGCGCGTGTTGCAACCAGGCTTGATGCTGCTGGCTCCGGGCACGGAGCGCTACATCGTTCATGGCGGAGCAGCCACCGCCGTCAGCGTACGCGCTGGTGACGTCGTCGAGATCGTGGACCCCAGCGGAAGACAGGCTGCCGAGGTGGCGGCCTTTGCCGCCGAAGGCACCTCTGACCCCGGCCTACTGGGGTTGACTGCACAACAAGCCGCCAAGGGCATTCAGTCAATCCTCGGCCGAAACCTAATCGATGCCCGACGGGTTCGTGCCGGTTTGGCATCGCGCAATATTGATCTGAGCACCGCCACCGCTGCGTCCCTCTTTGAGCCCGACGCGCCCGCCGGTACATCGACCCGTCTGACGGCATCAGCCGATGCCTCCTGCGTCATCGCTGCTATCGGCGACCCCATGTCGCCCCACGATCAAAACCCACCAACCGATCTCATTCTCTACATTCACCGAGCGAACATCGAAACCGGTCCCGACGCGCTCGTACCCGTCCCCCTGGCCGACCCGACACAAGACTTCCGCGTCGATCGCCGCACCGCCACTGCATACGAGGTCAAAGCCGGCCAATACATCCAGATCCTCGACATCGAAGGGCGCGAGTGTTCAGACTTTCAGGCGCTCGATGCTCGAGCGCTACACAGCGGCACCGAGTCAGCTCTCGACGCCACGTACACCCGCACGAACATGGGAGCGGCGTTTCCCGGTCCAGGCCTCTACTCAAAGTTCTACGGCGCTGATATGCAGCCAATGCTCGAAGTCGTGCAGGACACCGTCGGCCGCCACGACACCTTCAATACGGCATGCAACGCCAAATACTACGAAGACATGGGTTACCCAGGCCACATCAACTGCACCGACAACATCAACGACGAATTTGGCCGCTACGGCATCAACCAGCGCCCAGGCTGGGAAGCGATCAACTTCTTCTACAACACCCAACTCGATAGCGCGAACCAAATCTTCTTCGACGAACCCTGGTCTCGACCCGGCGACTACGTCCTGCTCCGTGCGCTAACCGACATCATTGCGGTGTCCACCGCATGTCCCTGCGATATTGATGCGGCCAACGGCTGGAACCCCACCGACATTCAGGTTCGGGTGTACGACGAATCCAACCTATTCAAGAAGGCGACGGCATTTCGCATGACAGCTGCCAGCGAAGGCGAACTCACCAAAGAGACGGGCTTCCACGCTCGCACCTCAGAGCTGACCCGAGACTTCACCGAGTACAACGGTTACTGGCTCGCCAACACCTACCGCAACCACGGCGCCATCGCCGAGTACTGGGCGTGCCGCGAGGCCGCCGCCGTCATCGATCTCTCACCTCTGCGGAAATATGAGGTCGTCGGACCCGACGCGGAAGAACTGGTGCAAACCTGCGTCACTCGAAACATTCGCAAACTCGCCGACGGGCAGATCGTCTACACCGCCATGTGTTATGACACCGGCGGCATGATCGATGACGGCACGGTCTTTCGGCTCGGCCGCGAAAACTTCCGCTGGATCGGCGGCAGCGACGCTAGTGGACTCTGGCTCCGCCAGCAGGCTCAAGAACGAGGCCTACGGGCCTGGGTGCGCGACTCGACCGATCAACTCCACAACCTTCAAGTGCAAGGGCCCAAGAGCCGCGACATCATGCGCGAAATCATCTGGACTCGGCCGGACCAGCCCACGGTCGATGAGCTCGGCTGGTTCCGACTTTCCATCGCCAGGCTTGGCACTCACGACGGTATTCCGCTGGTGATTTCTCGTACCGGCTATACAGGCGAGTTTGGGTTTGAGGTGTTCTGCCATCCATCAGACGCGCCGTCCGTGTGGAATGCGGTCTTCGAAGCGGGCGAACCCTATGGGGTCAAGCCACTCGGGCTTGAAGCTCTCGACTTGCTCCGAATCGAGGCGGGTCTCATCTTCGCCGACTACGAGTTCTGCGACCAGACCGACCCCTATGAGGCTGGCATCGGCTTTACCGTGCCGCTCAAGACCAAAGAAGATGACTTCATCGGACGCGACGCCCTCGTTCGCCGCAAGGCGTCGCCGAACCGCAAGCTCGTCGGACTCCAACTCGAAGGTGGCGAGATCGGGGCGAACGGCGACACGGTCCATGTGGGCCGCGCTCAGGTCGGCGAGATCACCAGTGGATGCATGTCCCCGATCCTGCGAAAGAACGTCGCCCTGTGCCGCATGGCAATCGAATATGCCGACATTGGCATGGAGGTCGAGGTAGGCAAGATCGACGGCCACCAAAAGCGGATCCCGGCGACCGTCATCGACTTCCCGTTCTACGACCCCACCAAGAGCCGCGTACGCGGCCTGGAATAGTCCAATGCCACTTTCTGAGCGTGTACTCATGGGCCCGGGTCCGTGCAATCCCTATCCGGAAGCCACCGCAGCGTTCGCCCGGCCGATGCTGGGCCATCTCGATCCCGAATTTATCGAACTGCTCGACGAGACCAACGAGCGACTCCGCACCGTGTTCGGTACAACGAACGCTCTGACATTCCCCGTCTCCGGAACCGGGTCGGCGGGGATGGAGGCAGCCTTCGTCAACCTGCTTGGGTCCGGTGACACTGTTGTCATCGGCGTCAATGGCGTCTTCGGCATGCGTATGTGCGATCTCGCAGCACGCTGCGGTGCCGAAGTCGTGCGGGTCGATGCCGACTGGGGTCAACCGGTCGACACCGCTCGAATGCTCGAAGCGCACCCCAACCCGAGCATGTACGCGGTCGTGCATGCCGAAACCTCAACCGGCGTTCGAACCGATGTGGAAGAGCTCGGCGCCAACAAGGGCGACGCTCTCCTTCTCATTGATTGCGTGACGTCGCTTGGCGGCCTGCCAATGGACCTTGATGCCTGGGGGGTCGACGCGGCCTACAGCGGCACCCAGAAATGTCTCGGTGTTGCGCCCGGCCTTTCCCCGCTCACGTTGTCGGACACGGCCCGAGAGCGCATCAAACCCGTGCCTCAGTCGTGGTATCTCGACCTCAACATGATCGCCGCCTACGTGGGCTCTGACGGTGGTGCTCGGGCCTACCACCACACCGCGCCCATCTCGATGATCTTTTCTCTCCACGCCGGGCTTGGCGCCGTGCTTGATGAGGGGATCGATCAGGTGATCGCTCGCCATGCCGCATGCGGCGAAGCGATCCAGACCGGCGTGCAGAAACTTGGCCTCAAACTTTTCGCCGCCGAAGAACACCGCCTGCCTCAGCTGACATCGGTCTGGGTTCCCGAGGAGCGCCTGCCCGGCAGTGCTACCGAAGCCGAGGTTCGCTCTCTGCTCCTGAGCCGCTACGGGATCGAGATCGGTGGGGGTCTTGGACCAGTCGCTGGCAAGGTCTGGCGTATAGGTTGCATGGGCAATACCGCTCGTCTCCGAAACGTTGAGCTACTTCTCGGCGCGCTCGGCGAAATTCTCGATTGACCAGGGGAGCAATATGACACGAGTAGCTATCATCGGAGCGGGGCCCAGTGGTCTTGCGATGCTTCGAGCATTCGCCTCCGAACGAGACAAGGGTGGAGACATTCCCGATCTCGTTTGCTACGAGAAGCAGTCGGACTGGGGTGGGCTGTGGAACTACAGCTGGCGAACCGGTCTCGACGACCACGGCGAGCCCGTACACAACAGCATGTATCGCTACCTATGGTCGAACGGACCCAAGGAATGCCTGGAGT
>JABIQM010000260.1 GCA_018699415.1 Acidimicrobiaceae bacterium | reverse complement strand
GCTCACCCGCAACGTCACCTGAGCGTCTACGTTCTCACTCATGCCTTGGCTAGTGCGTGACGGACGCGTGGTGGCGTCACTGGAGATTGCGGATAGCCCGTCGGCTCGGCGCGCTGGATTGCTCCGAAGAGATGGCATCGAGGGAGCCTTGCTGCTTCAACCTGCGCGTTCGGTCCACACCATGAGGATGCGGTTCGTGATCGATGTCGCCCATCTGGATCGTGAGCTCCGGGTCATACGTGTCGCCCGAATGGCACCATGGCGGCTCGGTTCATGGCAGCTGAAGGCCCGTGCCGTCCTCGAATGCGAGGCCGGCAGTCTGCGTTCCTGGGGCGTGAACGTGGGCGATTTGCTTGAGATTCGCGAGTGACCGGCACTCTCGTCCTGGTGGCGACGCCCATCGGGAACCTCGGCGATCTCTCTCCGCGCGCTGTTGCGGAACTCTCAGGAGCCGCACTGATCTGCTGTGAGGACACTCGTCGCACCGGCAAGCTCCTTATCCACGCCGGCATCAGGGGCGTTCGGATGAAGCGACTCGACGATCACACCGAACGTGCCGGTATCGCTGTGGTGCTCGACAAGCTGGCGGCCGGCCAGCGGGTGGCCCTGGTGAGCGACGCAGGAACCCCTGCGATCTCAGACCCAGGGGAGCGACTTGTCGCGGCCGTGGTGGAGGCGGGTTACACCGTCACCACGGTTCCGGGCCCGTCGGCGGTTGTGGCCGCGTTGGTGGCGAGTGGGTTGCCGACCTCGCGATTTGTCTACGAAGGTTTCCTCGCTCGCAAGGGCGGCGACCGGATGGCTGCGTTGGCTCAGATATCTCAGCAGAGCGCCACGTCGGTCATGTACGAGTCGCCGAATCGGTTAGCTGCGACATTGCGCGACCTGGCCGCTGTCTGTGGCGGTGACCGACAGGCAGTGGTGGCTCGTGAACTCACCAAACTCCACGAGGAGTTCGTGCGAGGGAGTTTGGACGAGTTGGCTACCTGGGCCGACGGTGGGGTGAAAGGTGAGATCGTGTTGGTGATCGCCGGAGCAACTCCACCTGCCGAGGCCGATGATGAAACAATCGTGGCTGCCATTCAGGCTCTCATGGAGGCGGGCATGTCTCGTCGTGATGCAATTGCCAAAATTGCGTCTGACCTGGGTGTTCGTCGCGGTCGGGTGTACGACCTGGCTCTCACGATCTCTGGCGGTGTCACACCTCCTTCGTAGTATTTGGTTCATGCAACCAGTACTCGTGATTGCTCTCTTGATCGCCGTCTTCATGACCGCCTGTCTCGGCACCGTCACTGCCAGCTATATCGGTCGTTCCCGTCACGATGCTCAGGTTGCGAGCGTCGTTCAACAGGTCGTCAACACAGCCGGTGAGAGTTTTGACAGCAGGCTGCAGACCGGCACGGCTGAGCTCGAGCATCGGCGTGCGGCCATCGACGTACGGATGGATGGCGCGCAGAAACACCTCGACGAACGCCTTGGGGCCATCGTCTCGTCGCTTGAAACCAAGGTCGACTCGGTTGACAAGCTTGTTGCCGAACGGGTGGGCGGCTTGTCCGACGCGATCGGCGAGCGGGTCGGAGGCATGTCGAAGAGCCTCGGCCACCAGGTCACCACCATGAACGCCGAGCTTGGCCAACTCCGCGGACTTGTCGGGCAACTCCAGAAGGAACGAGCCCAGCAGCACGGCCAGTTCGTTGAAAGTCTTGAGGCTGCCACCCGACAGCAGCAACTGCTAGCCAACACCACGCAGTCACTGCGCGATGCCTTGGCTAGCCCGCAAGCACGAGGCCAGTGGGGTGAGCGCATGGCGGAAGACGTACTTCGCTCGGCTGGCATGCGCGAAGGCATCAACTATCAAAAACAACGAATCCTGAGTGAGGGCACAAAGCCCGACTTTACGTTCTTGCTGCCCAATGACCGTTTGCTACACATGGACGTGAAATTTCCGGTAACGAATTACCTCCGTCACCTGGAGGCGCCGACCGATACCGAGGCATCAGCATTAAAGGACCGCTTCCTTCGCGATGTCCGTGACCGAGTCAAAGAGCTGAACAATCGCGGCTACGCAGCCGCCGACACGACTCTCGGCTACCTCTTGTTGTTCATTCCCAACGAGAGTGTGTACGGCTTCATCCACGAGCACGACACGAACCTGCTCGACGACGCGCTGGCCCAGAAGGTGGTGCTGTGTTCGCCTACGACCCTCTTCGCCGTACTCGGTGTGATCCGTCAGGCCATGGACACGTTTGCGGTAGAGCGAGCCTCCGAAGAGATCCTCGACTGTCTGTCGTCCTTTGGTGAGCAGTGGCAGCGGTTCTCGGGTCAGATCGACAAAGTGGAGCGCCACATCTCAACGTTGAACAACAGCTTTGAAGAGCTATCCGGTCCGCGTCGTCGGCAGTTGGAGCGTCAACTCGACCAGATCGATGATGTGCGTTCTCGCTCACTTGCCACCACCGACGAGCCGGTTCTCGGTCAGAGTTCAGCGCCAGTGTTGCGAGAGATCTCCGAGCGCAACGCCAGCTGACGCGAAACCGCCACCAGGGGTTAGCGCTGCACCGGTAGCCTCGGCAGCGATGTCCAGTACCTCCACTCCGGTCCTAGTTGCCGTCGCTTGGCCGTACGCCTCCGGTTCCCGTCATCTCGGGCACCTTGCCGGTGCGTACCTCCCTGCCGACGTCTTCGCCCGCCATCAGCGATTGAAGGGCAACGAGGTGCTGATGGTGAGTGGCTCCGACGTGCACGGCACGCCGATCACGGTGCGCGCCGATGCCGAAGGGGTGACCCCTCAAGACATTGTCGACCGGTACCACGGCGAGATCGTCCGGCAGTGGGGCGAACTCGCGATCTCGTGGGATCTCTACACCACCACCGGCACAGAGAACCATGCCCAAGTCACTCAGGAAATGTTCCTTGCCCAGCTCGAGAACGGCTATATCGACAAGCGCACGTCGGATCAGTATTTTGACACCGAAGCTCAACGATTCTTGCCCGACCGCTACATTGAGGGCACCTGCCCTCACTGCGCGTACGGCGAGGCCCGTGGCGACCAGTGCGACAACTGCGGGAAGACTCTCGACGCCACTGAGCTGATCAACCCCCGTTCCAAGATCACGGGCGCTTCGCCCGAGCTTCGCTCCACCGAGCACTTCTACTTCCGCTACTCCGACTTCAATGAGCGCCTGCGCGAGTTCCTGCAGGCGAAGCAGGGCTGGCGGCCTCACGTTCTCAACTTCGCCATGGGGTGGATCGAAGAAGGACTCCATGATCGAGCAATTACACGTGACCTCGATTGGGGAATTGAGTTGCCGGTCGATGATCTCGGCCCCGGCAAGCGGATCTATGTCTGGTACGACGCCGTGATCGGCTACCTGTCCGCCAGCAAGGAGTGGGCACAGAGTCAGGATGACGACGAGCGTTGGAAGCATTGGTGGGAGAACGATGAGAGCCGCCACGTCTACTTTGTGGGCAAGGACAACATTCCGTTCCATTGCCTGTTTTGGCCCGCACAGCTGATGGGGGCGGGCGAGCTCCACCTACCCGATGACGTTCCGGCCAATCAGTACGTCACGTTCAAGGGGGGCAAGGCCTCGGCCAGCCGGGGCGTCGGCCTCACCGTGCAGGAAGGGCTGGACCTCTTCCAGCCCGATGGTTTGCGCTATGCCCTTGCCGCGAACTTCCCTGAGCAGTCTGACACCGACATCTCGATCGAGGAGATTGCCCGCCGAATCAATGAAGAGCTTGTGGCCACGTGGGGCAACCTCGTGAACCGGGTGCTGTCGATGATCGCCAAGAACTATGGAGAGCAACCGGCCAGCAATGGCCGATCGGCCGAGGACGAAGCGATTCTCGCCCGCGTTGACGAGTTGTTGGCGGCCGCCGATGGTCAGCTTGGCCGTGTCGAACTGCGCGCCGCGCTTCGTTTCGCAATGGATGCGGCCGGCGAGGTCAACGCCTACCTCAATGCCACTGAACCCTGGAAGCTGGCCAAGACCGATCCCGAACGTGCCGGCGTGGTGCTGGCTACCGCCCTCGACGCTATTAATGGTGTCCGGGTGGGATTCGGCCCGTATCTGCCGTTCAGCTCGGCCCTTCTTGACGACATCCTTGGTGCCGTCGAAGGCTGGCAGCGTGTTCCGGTGGCTCCGGGCACGCCGATCGCCAAGCCGACGCCGTTGTTCGTGAAGGTCGATGTCGACGAGATCCTCGGCGAGGACTCCGACGACGAGTCGGCCTGAACGTGGCCTGGTTCGATCAGCACTGTCATCTACCGCCCGGCCAAGACGGAGCCGAGCAGGTCGCGGCCGCTCGCGAGGCGGGCGTGACCCGGATGGTGTCGGTCGGATGTCATCTTGAGCAATCGCTACAGATGCTCGCTGTCGCTCGTCAACACGAGGGAGTGTGGGCCACCGCTGGCGTGCATCCACATGATGCTTCCGGTGGGATTGACGGTATCGAAGATCTCCTTGCTGAACCGGAGGTCGTTGCCGTCGGAGAAGCCGGCCTCGACTACCACTACGACCATTCACCGCGGGATGTGCAGCGTGATGTCTTCGCCGCCCAGATCCAGATGGCGAATCGCCATGACATGCCACTCGTGATCCACTCGCGGGAAGCGTGGGATGAGACGTTCGAGATCCTCGACCGCGAGGGGACCCCTCGGCGAACGGTCTTTCACTGCTTCACCGGTGGACCCGATGAGGGTGCGGAGGCACGAAAGCGGGGGGCCTTGCTCTCGTTCTCCGGCATCGTGACCTTCCCTAGCGCAAAAGATCTGCGCACCGCCGCTCTGGAATGTCCGCTGGATCAGCTTCTGGTCGAGACTGACTCGCCGTATCTCACTCCGGTCCCTCATCGCGGCAAGCCCAACCGGCCGGCCCTGGTGCCTTTGGTCGGAGAGAAGATCGCCGAGGTCAAGGACATTCCGGTGGCAGACGTCGAAGCCGCCACCTGGGCAACAGGCGCCGCTTTCTACGACCTGGATTGATCCTATGAGTTCAACGGGAACCGGCTCGCGTGATGGTGCCTTCGCAGCCACAGACTGGGCGATCATCGGCGCATTGGCGCTGATCTGGGGTTCGGCATTTCTATGGATTGCCATCGGGCTTGATGCGCTTGCGCCGGGCGTTGTCGCCTGGCTTCGGATGGTCCTTGGCGCAGCGGCACTGCTACTGGTTCCGCGCTCGCGTCGCCGGGTCGACCGAGCCGACTGGCTCGGCATCGCCATAGTTGCCATCGCGGGTAACGCGGCGCCAGCCCTTCTCTTTGCTGTAGCCGAACAGAAACTTGATTCGGCAGTTGCCGGAATGATCACCTCGGCGACGCCGGTGGCGACGCTTGTGCTTGCGTTCTCGCTCGGGAATCGGGTGGTGACGCGTGGACAGGTCTCGGGACTCATCGCCGGCTTTATCGGGGTTTTGGCAATGGCTGTACCAGACGTCCTTGGTGCGAATGCACCTGTGGCTGAGGTCGGTCTCGTGCTCCTCGCGGTCCTTGGCTACGCCACGGTGAATAATGTGGTCGTGCCGCTTCAGCAGCGCTATGGCGCCTTGGTCGTCGTGGCACACGCCCAGGTCCTGGCGGCTCTGATGCTCACCCCGTTTGGACTGGTGGGCCTCCGATCGTCGGAGTTCGACCTCGGGCCGGTTATGGCCGTTGTCTTCCTCGGCATCGTTGGCACCGGGTTTTCAAGAGTTCTCTCCGCCACGTTGGTTGGCCGAGTCGGGCCACAGCGTGGCTCAGTCGTCGCCTATTTCGTACCGACGGTGGCAATTGTGCTCGGAGTGATGGTTCGCGATGAGTCGATCGAAGCGATACAAATCGTTGGACTTGGCTTTGTGCTGGTGGGTGCGGCGTTAATCTCTCGTCGATAGAGCCGGCCAGCCACCGCTGGTCGGTCCTTTAACCTGGATGTGTACGTGGTTCCTCGCAGCTCACGGGACGCCCGTATGGTAGATGTTT
>JABIQM010000221.1 GCA_018699415.1 Acidimicrobiaceae bacterium | reverse complement strand
TGGCCGTCGCCGACCGCGCCGTCTTCTTGGAAAAGGGCCGCGTCCGCTTCGAGGGAGACGCCCAAGAACTCGCAGAGCGTGACGATCTCGCCCGCGCCGTGTTCCTTGGATCAGAGGGCGGCTGATGCTCGACTTCTCATTCGATTTCTTCGGCGTCAACGGAACCAGCCAACTGATCTTCAATGGGCTGGTCACCGGCTTAGTGTTCGGTCTGCTGGCTATGGGGATCGTCCTCATCTATCGATCGACGCGGGTAATCAACTTCGCCGTCGGCAACATGGGCCTCCCAGCATCAGTGCTGCTGGCGTTGATGGTCGTGAACTACGGGTTTCCCTACTGGGTCGCACTTCCCGTCGCACTCCTTGTCGGCACCCTGCTCGGCGCCCTCATCGAACTGGCGATCGTGCGGCGACTCTTCCAAGCGCCCCGCGTCATCTTGCTGGTCGCCACGATCGGTGTCGCTCAACTGATGCAGGCGATCGTGTCGTCTTATCCCGACATCGAAGGGGAGGGCCGACCGGATTATCCGGTACCGCTCGACAAACAATGGGAGGACCTGGCCGGTCTTCGCGTGTCCGGGGCCCAGCTCACCATTCTCGTCATCGTTCCTGTCCTCGGCCTGCTCCTGGGCTGGCTCATGAATCGCACAATGTTCGGCAAGGCAGTGCAGGCGTCGGCATCGAACGCCAATCTTGCCCGCACCTCGGGTATCAGCCCCAAGCTGGTCTCGACGGCAGTGTGGACAATCGGCGGACTACTCGCAACGATCTCAGCAATCCTGCTGTCTGGGCAGCAGGGCTCGCTCGCAGGCTTCGGTTCCCTTGGCCCAAATACCCTCGCTCGGGCGCTCGCGGCAGCCGTGCTCGCCGGCATGGTCTCGTTTCGGCGAGCTTTACTCGCCGGCGTCCTCATCGGTGTGATCCAGGCACTGGTCCAGTTCAACTTCCTGAACACCGCAGGGCTCTTCGACTTTCTCCTCTTTGTTGGTGTGGCAATCGCCGTCTACCTCCAAGCTCGAACTGATGAAGAGCGGGCCACATTCTCCTTCGCACCAAAAGCGCGCCCGATTCCCGACGTTCTCAAAGATGCATGGTGGGTCCGGAACCTCCAGAGGATTGCGTCGATCGTGCTGCTCATTGCGGCTGCCTCGGTGCCGCTCCTGTCGGACACGCCATCGAAGCTGATCATCTACTCCACCATCGTTGTCTATGCCATATGCGCGCTATCGGTCACCATCGTCACCGGCTGGGGCGGCCAGCTCTCGCTCGGCCAGATGGGCCTTGCCGGGCTGGGGGCATTCTCTTCGGCCGCATTCGTTCGCGCCGGAATTCCCTTTGTCTTGGCCTTGATCGCGGGAGCGGTCGTCGCCGCCGCCATCGCCGCTGTCGTTGGTGCGGGAGCGCTACGGATCCGGGGGTTGTTCCTAGCGGTCACCACATTCACGTTCGGACTTGCGGCAAACCAATATCTCTTCCGAATCGAACTTCTCTCCGACGGCAATCGCGGCGCCGTGCCATTCAAGCGAGGCTTCTTTCTCGGATGGGATCTGAACTCGGAACGGGCGTACTACTGGTTCGTGCTCGGATTGTTGGCCCTGTGCTTCATCACGGTTGCCACGCTGCGCCGCAGCGGCATCGGACGAACGATCATCGCTGTTCGCGACAACCCAGACTCCGCCGCGGCATACACCGTGAGCCCGACCAGGACCCGACTACTCGGCTTCGCTCTTTCTGGGGGCATCGCCGGCCTCGGTGGCGGAGCGCTTGGTGGCCTTCTCCAGCAAATTCCGCTTCAAGGTCGGTTCTTCCAGCCCTTTGAATCGTTGCGGATCGTTTCGATGGCAGTGATCGGTGGGCTGGGATCCGTGGTCGGCCCACTCCTCGGAGCGGCATGGGTTGAAGGACTACGTGGGGTCTTCCCCGACAACGAACTGATCCCGTTGTTCACATCAAGCATCGGGCTTCTGCTGCTTCTCCTTTATTTCCCTGGCGGCCTCGTCCAGATCGGCTTTTCGATACGAGACAGCCTGTTCAGCTGGCTCGAGCGGCGACGTCCACCGGTGCAGACCATCAAGAACACCGCAGCACCCGTACCGGGCCGATCCCGGCGCGAGGATCGCACACCGGCAACACTGGCCGTTGAGGGAATAACCGTACGATTCGGTGGCAACACTGCTGTCAACAACGCCACCCTCCACGTGGACGACAGCGAGATCGTTGGGTTGATCGGCACCAATGGTGCCGGCAAGTCGACGCTGATGAACTCGATCGGCGGCTTCGTTCCGAGCGAGGGAAGCGTCGAACTAC
>JABIQM010000259.1 GCA_018699415.1 Acidimicrobiaceae bacterium | reverse complement strand
CTCGACATGGTCGAAGAAATGAAGCGGGCCGCAGCAGCCAAGGAGTCACCGAACGCGTGAGTGGGGCGGCCGTCTCGGATACGGACTTTCGCACCGAGGTTCGCGACTGGCTCAGCGCCAATGTCGTTGGTGACTTCGCTGCGCTTCGCGGCCGAGGGGGCCCCGGCGACGAAGAGGTCGGTTTCGAGACCCGCGTTGCCTGGGAGCAGGTTCTGGGCAAGGCGGGATGGATCGGCCTCGGCTGGCCGGTGAGCCACGGGGGCCGAGGCGCCTCGCTGAGTCAGCAAATCATCTGGGCAGAGGAATACGCTCGAGCCGATGCCCCGGCTCGGGTGAACCATATGGGCGAAAACCTTCTTGCCCCCACGCTGATCGAGTACGCAACGAAAGCGATCTGCGACCGCTTCCTCCCCGGCATCCGAAATGGGACTGAACGGTGGTGTCAGGGATACAGCGAACCCGATGCCGGTAGTGATCTTGCCAACGTCATGACCAAGGCCGAACTCGACGGTGACCAGTGGGTGATCAACGGCCAGAAGGTCTGGACGTCGCTTGCCCATGTCAGCCACTGGGCATTTGTCGTTGTCCGAACCGAGCCGGGGTCTGTCCGTCACGCCGGCCTGTCCTTCCTGCTCGTGCCCATGGATCAAAAAGGGGTGGAGGTCCGTCCGATCATTCAGCTGACCGGTGGCGGCGAGTTCAACGAAACGTTCTTCACCGATGCCCGTACAGATGCTGATCTTGTGGTGGGCGAGATCGGCGACGGCTGGCGGATCGCTATGGGTCTTCTCGGGTTCGAGCGAGGTATCTCGACATTGGCGCAGCAAGTGGGGTTTGAACGAGAACTTGATGCCACGATCGAACTCGCTCGTTGGCATCACCGGATCGGGGACCCTATGACGCGTCAGCGTCTCGTACGAATGTGGACGGGTCTGCAACTGATGAAACTGAACGCCATGCGATCGATGTCGTCAGACGGTGTACCTGGCCCCGAGGCCAGTATCTCTAAGTTGTTCTGGGGAACTTGGCACCGCGATCTTGGTGAGCTCATGATTGATCTCCAGGGGGTGCATGGCGTGGTCGCCGAGCCTGGTGGAGAGTTCAGCGACGATGACTCGTATCCGCTTAGCCTTGAGCAGAAACTGTTCCTCTTCACCAGGTCTGACACGATCTATGGCGGATCGAACGAGATTCAACGCAACGTGCTTGGTGAGCGCGTGCTCGGACTACCACGGGAGCCACGATGATTCCGGATTATGAACCCGGCCATGAGCTATTGGCAGGAAAGCGGGTGCTTATAACCGCAGCGGCGGGAAGCGGCATTGGGTCGGCAACAGCCAAGCGATGCGTCGAAGAGGGCGCTGTCGTAATGGTTTCTGATCGCCACGAACCGCGCCTCGCAGAAACTGCAGCCGAACTCGGAGCTGCGTCGGTGCTGTGTGATGTGACCGACGAGGAGAGCGTGCAAGCCATGTTTGCCGCGGCTATTCAGGAAATGGGCGGCGTCGACGTCTTGATCAACAACGCCGGTCTGGGGGGCACCGCAGAGGTGCACGAGATGACCGACACACAATGGTCGACAGTCCTCGATGTCACCTTGACGGGCACGTTCCGCGTGACCCGAGCCGCCCTCACGCACATGTACGAGATCGGTGCCGGCGTGATCGTGAACAACGCCTCGGTGCTGGGCTGGCGAGCTCAGGCCGGTCAGGCGCACTATGCCGCGGCGAAGGCTGGGGTCATGGCGCTGACTCGTTGCTCTGCGATCGAGGCGGCTCCTCGGGGTGTGCGTATCAACGCAGTCGCTCCAAGCATCGCCATGCACGCCAATTTGGCGAAGGTCACCTCCGACGAGTTGCTCGAGGAGCTCACCAGTCGAGAGGCATTTGGTCGAGCCGCCGAGCCGTGGGAGGTCGCCAACGTGATCGTCTTCTTGGCCAGCGGCTACAGCAGCTACATGACAGGTGAGACGGTGAGCGTCTCGAACCAGCGGGCTTGAGCGGTCAGTCGTCTCGATTGCGAAGGAAGGCGGGAATGTCGCCACCGCCGTCGACCACGACGTTTGTCCCGGTGAGATAGCCCGCCGCCGAACTAGCGAAGAACATGCATGCATTTGCGATGTCGGCCGGGTTGGCCATCCGTTGCATTGGGATCGCCGACTCGATCATCGCCATCGTTTCTGCGCCCCCATAGTGCAGTTCGCTCTGCTCGGTTCGGATCAGCCCGGGGGTCACCGAGTTGACTCGAACTTTCGGCGCCCATTCCTGGCCCGCAGTTTGGGTGAAGTTGAGGAGGCCGGCTTTGGCGGCGCCATAGGCGGCGACCGTGGGGGCCGGTCGTAATGCGGTGACGCTGCTGATGTTGACGATTGATCCGCCTGCACCAAGTTGCATGTGATGGTTGGCGCGCTGTGAGACGTGCATGGCTGAGAGCAGGTTTAGTTCGATGATGCGCTGACTGAATCGAGGGGACACGGTGGCTGTGTCTGCGGGCGGCGAACCTCCAGCATTATTGATCACACAATCGATTCGCCCGACCTGTTCGATGACGAGGTCGACCATGGCAGCCGCAGCGTCCCCGTCGCGGAGATCGGCACTAGCAAATACCCATTCAGGTGGGAGGTCATCAACGGTGGAACGCGCGGCAATAGCGATCGTTGCACCGGACGCGGCGAACGCGTTGGCGATGCCGCGACCCAAGCCCTTTGTCCCACCCGTCACCAAGACGACATGGTCGGAGAAGTCGAACGTTGCCACTGCCATCGCGGTCACCGTAGCTCGTCACGCAATCTGACACGACGTCAGATTCCGCAGCTACAGTCGAGGCGTGCCAATCACATCCACCTCATCTGACGAAGGAATCGTCGAGATCGTCGTCGATTGTCCTCCAGTGAATGCCCTAACTGTTGCTGAATGGTTTGAGCTCGCAGACCGGGTCACAGCGGCCGGAGCCGAGGCCTCGACCCGCGTTGTTGTCTTGCGTGCCGAAGGAAAGGGCTTCAACGCGGGCGTCGACATCAAGGAGATGCAGAACACCTCAGGGTTCGATGCACTCATCGGCGCCAACAAGGGCTGTTATGCGGCGTTCGCCGCCGTCTACGACTGCGCGGTTCCCGTCGTCACCGCTGTCAACGGATTCTGCGTGGGCGGGGGAATTGGTCTTGCCGGCAACAGTGATGTGATCGTGGCGAGTGACGACGCATACTTCGGTCTGCCGGAGGTCGACCGCGGCGCTCTCGGTGCGGCAACGCATCTCGCCCGCATGGTTCCCCAGCACAAGATGCGCCAGATGGTCTACACGTCGGCCACCGCATCGGCCCACGAACTTCACCAGTGGGGGAGCGTGCTCTCCGTCGTCCCCCGTGACGAACTGCGAGCCATCGCGCTCGAGGTTGCGTCCTCCATCGCCGCTAAATCTTCGGTGGTGATTCGGGCCGCAAAAGAGAGCCTGAATGGCATCGATCTCTGGGATGTGAAACGCAGCTACCGATTCGAACAGGGCTTTACTTATGAGCTGAATCTGTCCGGTGTGAGCGACGAGTTACGAGACGACTTCGCGGGCACTGACAAGGCGTCTTCGGGCGACGAGGATCCGTCATGACAAAGCTGATGACCGAAGACGAGGCGGTTGCCACGCTTGAATCGGGGATGACTCTTGGCATCGGTGGATGGGGGAGTCGGCGCAAGCCGATGAGCCTTGTCAGAGCCCTGCTGCGAAGCGATGTCACTGATCTAACGGTGGTGACCTACGGCGGTCCAGATGTTGGCCTCCTTGCCGACGCGGGAAAGATCCGCAAGCTGGTCTACGGCTTTGTCACCCTCGACTCGATTGCGCTTGAACCGCACTTCCGGGCGGCGCGTCAGCGAGGCACAATTCCTGAATTGGTTGAGTACGACGAAGGAATGTTGCAGTGGGGGCTCTACGCCGGATCCCTACGATTGCCGTTCCTTCCGACGCGCGCCGGCCTTGGCAGCGGTGTCATGGATGTGAATCCAGACCTTCGCACGGTGGCGTCTCCCTACGCCGACGGGGAAGAGTTGCTTGCCGTTCCCGCCGTCCGCCTCGACGCGGCATTTGTGCACATGAACCGTGCTGACGCTCGCGGAAACGCACAGTTCCTTGGACCTGACATCTATTTCGACGACCTCTACCTGGGTGCGTGCGAGACCGGTCGGCGTTTCGTGTCGTGTGAACGAGTTGTACCGACCGAGCGCCTGCTCGACGAAGGCACGTTCCACACGTTGCGGATCAACCGGGCGATGGTTGACGGTGTCATCGAGTCGCCCAATGGTGCCCACTTCACCTCGTGTGAGCCGGACTATGACCGCGACGAGGGGTTCCAGACTGAGTACGCCACTGCTGCGCGTGACCCAGAAATCTGGGAGTCGTTCGTCGGAAAGTATCTGTCGGGTTCAGAAGCCGACTATCAGGAGGCCATCAATGCCCGCTGACACTGATGGCCGGGCCAATGCTGAACGCATGGCCAATACTGTCGCCGTTGCCTGTGCTGAAGCCTTCAGAGGCGATGGTGAGATCTTTGGGTCGGGCATGGGCACGCTCCCGATGCTCGGCGCTCGCCTTGCCCGAGCCACGTTCGAGCCCGACCTGATGGTCAGTGACGGTGTGGCGTTTTATGTTGACGGCGATCTACCGATCGGTGGAACGGACATCGTCGTCGAAGGATGGATTCCCTTCCGCTCAGTGTTCGACACGCTTTGGGGTGGACGTCGTCACGTGATGATGGGTGCCAGTCAAATCGATCGATACGGCAACACGAACATCTCCAACATTGGTGAATGGAAGCAGCCCAAGGCGCAGCTTCTCGGAGTGCGTGGAGGGCCAGGCAACACGATCAATCATGCGGTGAGTTTCTTCATCCCCCGTCACACGAGTCGGGTGTTCGTCGAGGGGGTCGATATGGCCAGCGGCATCGGCTATGACCGGGCTGCGACGTTAAGCGAATGGGTGCAGAAGAATCATCGCATTCCTCGGGTCATCACGAATCTTGCGATTCTCGACTTCGACACGTCGGATAATCGGATGCGGCTCCAATCGGTCCACCCTGGGGTCAGTGTTGAGGAGGTCGCGGACAACACGGGCTTTGCGCTCGTCATACCCGATGACGTCCCGACATCGCGGGTCGCCACCCAGGAAGAGCTTGCGATGCTCGATCATCTGGATCCGCAGGGTCAGCGGTATCGGGAAGTGCCCGACGCGTGACTCCGCG
This sequence comes from Acidimicrobiaceae bacterium, assembly GCA_018699415.1. Lineage (GTDB taxonomy): Bacteria > Actinomycetota > Acidimicrobiia > Acidimicrobiales > Aldehydirespiratoraceae > JAACCU01. Next base: position 2,402 of record JABIQM010000259.1, on the reverse strand, counting down.
CCTGCGCACATCGTTTTGCGAGCTGGTCGGCGTCGAGACGCCGATCGTGCAGACGGGTATGGGATGGGTAGCCGGGCCGTCGTTGGTTTCTGCTTCGGCGAATGCTGGTGCTCTGGGAATTCTGGCCAGCGCAACGATGAATTTCGCGCAGCTCCGCGAGTCGATTACCGAGGTCAAAGGCAGCACTGACCGGCCGTTCGGTGTCAACCTTCGAGCCGATTCGGCGGATGTAGCCGATCGCATCATGTTGCTCATTGATGAGAACGTCCGAGTCGCAAGCTTCGCCCAGGCGCCCAAACAAAATCTCATCGACCAATTGCGCGAGGCCGGGGTGCTTGTCATCCCCTCGATTGGGGCCAAGCGTCATGCCGAGAAAGTTCTCGACTGGGGGGTTGATGCTGTGCTCGTGCAGGGCGGCGAGGGAGGTGGGCATACCGGCCCCGTACCGACATCAATTCTGCTCCCCCAGATCGTCGACGCCATCGGGGGCAAGGTTCCCGTTATCGCCGCCGGGGGCTTTTATGACGGTCGCGGACTCGTGGCTGCGCTGGCCTACGGGGCCGACGCGATCGCAATGGGCACACGGTTCTTGCTCACCTCAGACTCATCGGTACCCGATGAGGTCAAGCAGCTTTATCTCGGGCGCGCAGTCACCGACACCGTCGTGACGACTCGGGTCGATGGTGTCCCTCATCGTGTCCTACGTACCGAACTTGTCGAGCAACTCGAGTCGACGAGCAACAGGCTCACCTCGCTGCCCAAGGCGCTGGCGAACGCCCAGCGATTCAAGGGCATGACCGGGGTCAGCTTTCGAGACATGTGGCGCGAAGGAAATGCCATGCGACGAGCGATGGATTTGTCGTGGTCCCAGATGATTATGGCTGCCAACACACCGATGCTTCTCAAAGCTGGGTTGGTCGACGGCAACACCGAATCAGGTGTTCTGGCTAGTGGTCAGGTTGTGGGAGTGCTCGATGATCTTCCCAGCTGCGACGAACTCGTCGCCCGGATCATGAGTGAGGCGGAGACAACGCTTGCGAGGCTGAGATGACCACGATTCTCAACGGTGGTGCCGCCGTCCGTGGCGCCGAAGGCGCTCACCTCGGCTACAGCGAATGGCTTGCCCTCGACCAGGCTCGAATCGATCTTTTCGCCGAGGCGACCGGTGACGATCAGTGGATCCACGTCGACCCCAAACGTGCAGCCACTGGACCCTTTGGCGCAACCATCGCCCACGGATATCTCACACTCTCTCTGTCGAACTACTTCCTGCCGCAGATTGTTGACGTGCAGGGCTTTGACATGGGAATCAACTATGGGCTCGACAAGGTGCGGTTCCCTGCCCCTGTTCTTGTGGGGTCGCGCGTGCGTGCGGGCGCTCAACTCCTGACCGTCTCTGAGATTCCCGGTGGGGTGCAGACGATCATGGAAGTCACGATGGAGATCGAGGGTGGCTCAAAGCCGGCTTGTGTCATCCACGCCATCTCCCGGTTTCTCAACAACGGATCGTCGCGTTAGTTGATCGTGCCAGCCTGACGCAGGGCATCGATCTGATCAGCCGCTAATCCGAGTTCGGCCGCAAGGACCGCGTCGGTGTGTTCACCGTGCCATGGCATCCGGGTATCGGGGCCGTCGGCCATGCCGCTGATTTTCACCGGATTGCCGGGCACGAGCACGGGCTCACCGGCCCCGTCGGTGCGTGGAATTTCGACCAGCATGTTTCGGGCGGCCACGTGGGGATCCTTGATCACCTGTGGCGCGTTGAGCGCGGGGCCCGCGGCGATGCCAGCGGCGGCGAGCGCGTGGCATGCCTCGATATTGGTCATCGAAGCTGCCCAGCCGTTGACGGCCAAGCGAATCGTTTCGATGTGTGTGCGCCAACCAGCTCGAGTGCTGAACCGCTCATCGTTTGTCCACTCCGGTTTACCCAGTAGTTCGGCGAGGCGACTGAACTCGTGTTCACGTCCGCATTGCACAATGAACCAGCCGTCGCTGGCTTGGAAGCCATCGAGAATCATCGGCAAACCTGTGCCGGGTTCGGGTCGCACATCCATCGACCAAAAGTTCGTCACCACATCGGCGAACGACACCATTGAGTCGAACATGGCAATGTCGACGTATTGGGCTTCGCCTGTTGCATCGCGTTGACGAAGCGCAGCGAGCACGCCGACGACGCCGAACAGGGCCGTGCCGATATCGCCGAGGGCGCCCACCGGTGACACCATCGGCGGTTGATCGGCTTGGCGTTTCCAGTCGTACAAGCCGCTCATGGCCTCGGCCACCGCCGCATAGGCCGGCCAACTGTCGTAGGGGGACTCGACGGCGTTTCCGAAACCGCTGATGGAGAGATAGACGACGTTGGGGTGTGCGGTCCGTACGTCTTCGTATCCGAGTCCCATCCG
>JABIQM010000119.1 GCA_018699415.1 Acidimicrobiaceae bacterium | reverse complement strand
GGGACGTACCAGTAGTCGGCTTGGAACCGGTGGTAGTGCAGCCCAACGACCGTGCCTGCCTGTCGGTCGCCACGATTTGACTGAACCATCTCAGGCCGGCCCGGGAACCACTCGCGTCGGTACGTCTCAAGAAAGAATCCCCGCTCATCGCTATGGATCGTTGGCTCCACGAGATACGCACCGTCGATGGCACCGATTGAGGTCACCGTGGCCATGTCACTCGATCCCGATGTGGCAGTGATCACCGATCATCAAACGGGTCGCTCTAGGCCGGCGTGGGTCCCGTTCCACCTCGGTGTCACGTCCGATGAGGCTGTCGGTGAGTCGCGGAATGTCGGTGATCCGACTTCGGCGAAGCACCACGGAGTTATCGATCTCGCTGCGCGTGATTCGGCAATCAAGGCCAACCGAACTGTAGGGACCAATATGACTGTGGTCGATGATCGAGTCGGCGCCAATGACCGCAGGACCCCGCACTGTGCTATTTATGATGCTGGCGCCTGCCTCAATCACAACCCGCCCTTCGATGACCGAATCGACGTCGACGTGCCCGTCTATGCGTTGTTCGAGCGACTCGAGCACCAGTCGATTGCACTCGAGCAGTGGGTCCTTCTTGCCGGTATCGATCCACCAGCCCGAAAGCACATCGTGGACGACGCTATGGCCGTCGTCAATCAACTGCTGAATCGCGTCAGTGATCTCAAGTTCACCCCGTGGCGACGGTTCGATCGCCTCGATAGCACCATGGATGGTCTTGTCGAAGAGATACACGCCCACCAACGCCAGATTGCTCGGCGGGTTCGACGGCTTCTCCACCAATCGAATTACCTCATCGACATCGTTGAGTTCGGCAACACCGAATGACGTTGGATCATCGACCTCCGCCAAGAGAATCTGTGCCACCGGAGCCACGCCCGGAGCTTTGCCGAGTTGAGGTGCATTGATCGCAGCCCTGGCGTTTTCAAACTGAGCCACGAAGCCGGCTAGTCCTTGCTCGAGCATGTTGTCGCCGAGATACATCACGAAGTCGTCATCGCCGAGGAAGTCACGGGCCACCACGACACAGTGGGCAAGTCCGAGCGGTTCATCCTGCAAGATGTACGTGACCGAAACACCGAAATCTGACCCGTCGCCCACCGCTAGTTGAATTTCGTTTCCGGTAGTCGGTGAGATCACGATGCCAATCTCGGTAACTCCCGCTGCCGCCATGTCATCGATGCCATAGAACAGGATGGGTCGATTAGCGATCGGCACAAGCTGCTTTGCGCTGGTGTGTGTGATCGGGCGGAGCCGTGTTCCAGCTCCACCACTGAGGAGTAGACCCTTCATGGTGCCTCGAAGTATTACTTGCTGAGCCGGCCAGCAGCGGTATGCATGGCGTACTCGTAGCGCAGCAACACAGCGGTGGCCAGAGAGCCAGCCACTACCGCTGCCAGCAATCCGACCTCCACTTGCAGGAAGGCATCATCGGGGAATTGCATCGCGATCGGAAAGACCACAATCGCAACCACAAAACCGACAACGGCAAGGCGGGTGTGGTCAAGTGCAACAAGACCAAGCGAGAGCGACAGCATCACCATGAGGCCGCCGCCACTACCAGCGAGGAGGGCCATGCTTCGGGCACCGATCACATCACCAAATGCTGCTTCCACAATCCACGGCCCGATAAGGCCGCCAAGCACCATCGAGGAACCGGCGACCGCCGCCACTCCGGCAACAAGGCGAAGCTGAAGATCGCGGAACCCGCGGAGGTCTTCGTTTCCGGCCAGGGTCGCCAGACTTGGCAGCAATGATGCTTTGACGGCCTGAAAAAAGAACAGAGGCACCCGCGAAATGATCAGGCCATTGAGGAACACGCCGGGCGCTTCGTCACCGAGCTCGTCGCCGACGATCGACAAGGCCACTGGGCCGACGTTGAGCAGGAACGCTTCACCGATCGACGTAACAAGAAGCAACCCGAGTGCCGGTGTGAGTTCGTGAAGAGCAGCGGGTGGGCCCGGATTCACGAACGGCTTGACACTCCGATAGGCCACGAGCGCTCCGATGCCGAAAGCCGCGGCCAACGAGAAACCAAAGACGCCGACAACTTGAAACCCAATGATTCCGAATCCGAAGGCAAGAACAAAGCGCGAAATTCCTTCTACGGCGAAATACCTGCCGTACTCGCGGAACTTGTGACGTCCGGAGAGGATGCCGCGAACAAGTTCAGCGACCCCAAAGGCAGCCAACGACGCGAGTAAGGCCACGAGAAGATCGATGCGGTGGTCAAGTAATCCAGCTAATCCAAACGGCCACCAAGCGAGAATGCCGACCGTCAGAACGGTCATAGCCATCGCGCCAACGCGAGACGCCTGACGCAGCACAGGTGCGGATCCTTCGCCCCGACTCATACGACCGGCGGTAGCGCGGGCCACCTCTTGCTCAAGGGGCTGAAAGATGCCCGGGCCGAGGATGTAGACGAAACCCCACAGCACTGCGAGGCCGCCGTACGCCTCATCGCCCAACGAACGCCGGGCAACAACGAGGAACCCATAGGTGGCCAGGCCATTGATCGCGAGCCCCACCACGATCGGGGAGGTGCCGGCCGGGAGAGGGTTTCGTTCTCGAAGGGAGACGAGCAAGCGGCGGATCAGATGCTCCAGAGACGCGGAATGCCCGCATTGCGGACCAACCAAGCGTATCGGGGGACCTGCAAGCTATCGCGCACTGCGCTGATCGTGAGCGAACTAGCGGACCGTGCTACGCCGGCGTGAAGCTCGGCATGCAGAGCCCATCGAGTTCGACGACCTCAATGCGATCACGGTTTTCCCAGGTGACCTCGTTGCCCGGGTCGACGTTGAGCTTGAACTCTCGGAACGACATCTCCAGAGCGTCAAAGGCGATGAGACGACCGCTGAGACCATCGCCAATTCCAAGAATCAGCTTGATCGCTTCAAGCGCTTGGATACTGCCGACAATGCCGGGCAACACGCCGAGCACGCCAGCTTCAGCGCATGATGGAGCAAACTCTGCCGGTGGGGCCTCGGGCAACATGTCGCGATAGGTCGGGCCATGACGCGGATCGAACACAGTGATCTGACCCTCGAAGCGGAAGATCGAGCCGTGCACAACCGGGATACCGAGCTTCACCGATGCGTCGTTGAGTAGGTAACGGCTCGGAAAATTATCGGCGCCATCGACAACCACGTCGAATCCATCCAGGATGTCCATGATGTTGTCGGCGCCCAAGCGGGTGTCGAACGTGATGACATTGACGTCGGGGTTGAGCCTCGTGAGCGTCTTTTTGGCAGAGTCGACCTTACGGTCACCCACGCGGTCAAGATTGTGAAGGATCTGACGCTGGAGATTGGACTCGTCGACGACATCCATATCGATGATGCCGATTGTGCCCACACCGGCCGCAGCCAGGTAGAGGGCGGCCGGTGAGCCAAGGCCACCAGCACCGAGCAGCAGAACCCTGGCGTCGAGCAGCTTGATCTGCCCTTCTTCACCAATCTCAGGAACGAGAATATGACGGGCGTACCGGTTTCGTTGAGGGCCATCGAGCACGCGGGGACGACTCCAGTCGCGGCCCTCGTCCTTCCACTTGTTGAACCCGCCATCCATCGAAACGGTATCGGCATATCCGAGCTGCTCAAGTGTCTGCACGGCGAATGCCGAACGCACACCGCCCGCGCACACCACAACCATCTTGGCACTCCGGTCCGGCACTCGACTCTCGATGTTGGACTCGAGTTGCCCACGGGGAATATGGATCGAGCCGGGGATCGAGCCCTGCTCGAACTCGTCCGGCTCACGTACGTCGAGAAGGATGTAACCCTCAGCGAGAAGCGCCTCGCCTTGGGCCGTGTCGACCTCGTCGATGGAGGCTTTCGCCTGCTGGAGAAGTTCACGGAAACTGGCCATGAGAGAAACCCTACTCAATCAGTCAAGAATACGGACAAGTTCACGTAGAGAACGCCGCTCAGAGAATGTCTACATACAGAATGTCCGCTTACAGAATGTCAGGCAGGACTTCGGAGATTGACTCCCGAAGTACCACGTCGGCGTAGCGGTCGTAGGGCGTGGGCTCCATATTGATAATGATCAACGCCGCTCCCGAGTTTTTGGCAAGCGCCACACTCTCGTTGATCGGGTACACGGCAAGCGACGACCCGATAGCTAGGAAGACATCACACTCCGAGGCAGCAACCTCGGCTCGGCGGAGGTCATCGGCGATCAGCGACTGACCAAACGAAACCGTTGCCGACTTCAGGATTCCCCCACACACTTCACAATGGGGATCCTCCTCCCCCGAGCGCACTCGATCAAGCACAACGTTCATCTCGGCGCGCCAGTCACAGTCGAGGCACCCAACCTTGCGAGTGGAGCCATGAATTTCCACGACCTTCTCCGTTGAACTGCCGGCTCGCTGGTGGAGTTCGTCAACGTTTTGGGTAATGAGCGTGTGGAGCTTGCCGTTCCTCTCCAGCGTGACAAGCGCACGGTGTCCGTCGTTGGGCTCAACGTCCGCCCACAACTCTCCTGACGCTCGGCGTTCCCAGTTCACCTTTCGGACCTCAGGGTCTGCGACGTAGTGGCGAATGTTTGATGCCTTCTCCGCCTCTGGATTCTTCGTCCATACGCCATTGGGACCGCGGAAATCCGGGATCCCTGAATCGGTAGAAATCCCCGCACCCGTGAGCACGGTGACGGCGATGGCATTATCGAGAATCTGACGTGCGGTGTTACGAGGATCAGCGCCAGGCGTGGAGTCGGTTTCAACGGCCATCGAGACAGGTTAGCGACTGACCGATTCACGCTCTGGCGGCACTCGCTACTTCAGCAGATTATGGTCAGATTGAGGCTGAAATTCTGGCGGTAGAGCCACATACAGCGGTTCCCGGTAGCTCTCCTGAGCACGGCGCTTGTCATGGTACTGGCTACTCCCGTGCCCGTAACCTTTGCGTCAGCCCAAGACGGCGTCGACACGAACGGCGACGGGGTGGCGGATGATCGCGACAGCGATTGCATACCCGATGCCTTCAACGGTGATGGCGTACCCAACGCCGATACCAGCCGGCTGGCGTGTGCTGAAGGCAGCGGCGGTTCCTTGCCCGGCCAACTCGGCACTCAAGATGTTGCCCGCATCCTCGACATCATCACCTCAAGTTCCCGGACTCGACAATGGACGACCCCAGGCCGGACGGCTTCCCGAATGTTCCCCGCCTCTTCGAGGGCGGCGTTGACGTCGGTCCCAACTGGGAAGAACTCAATCGCTTACTCGGCGAACCCGGTGCCCGCGACCTCCTGCATCTCGGTGACGACAACATCAACCAGGCAATGCTCGAGTTCCAGGACATCAACAATGCCAAATTCGTCAACCCGATCACCGGCGAAGTCGAGTTCGTTCCCATCCCCAAGGCATTGCTCTAACCGCTCAGCAAGATCACGAGCGCCGGCGGCGACCGGAGACTCATCGCCGGATCGGGCTCCGCGCTAACGGGTCCATGCATGGGCCAGGCCTGGTCCTACGACAGTCATGGCCAACCACTCGATGTCGCCTTCGACTGGAACCGAGAACTCCCGCCCCGAACCTGGAACGAGGACGGCAATCTCGTCCAGGCCTTCACCTCCGATGATCCCTTCATCGTCGATGTGGACGGTGTCGTCATCTACACCGGTGTCGCAGGCGGACTTGAGGATGGCACCGGGCCCTGGGAGCACGACTGGTTCATCATGATGAACCTGCTGGGCTTCACCGGCACGAACATCGACGCGGGTGGCGATCCCAACACGGGGTACGAGAACCACAATGCTGGTGCGGTCAACCTCCACGAGGATCTCCCAGACCCGGCCAAGATCAGCGGCTTGGTTGCTGTCAACGGCCAGATACATGCGCCCGGCACCGACAACGGCTCTCGCGACGACCACAACAACGACATGTTCTTGTGTATGGCCACTGGTTTCGTGGAATTCCAGGGTGGCATTCCGCTCACTGCACCAGGCGTTGCTCTCGTGTTCTTGGCCACCGTCGGCCTGCTGTTCAATGCCAGACCCACCAAAACGTGGGAAGGAGTGTGATGGACACCGTCACCAAACGCCACCCGATCCGTGGATCCCTCTATGGCGTCTTCTTCGGCCTTGGGCTTGCCTTGATCGTGGTCGGATAAGGAATGGGCGCTCTCGGCACATCGCCTCCGCCCATCGTGTTCGTGGTCGGCGTTTTTGCCGCGACATTGTGGGGCATCGCCGGCCCAATCAAGGCGCCGAAGGGTCCACCCCCCCCTGCGCGCGCCACGCTTGTCGACGCTGAACCGTCGGGAGATGCTGCGCCCATCGTCGCGGCACACGGCAGTGAGGATGGCGGCGCGGAGTCGGCCACCAGTAGCCACGGAGCAGCCGACCATTCACCCACTTGACAAGACAGCATGAAATAGGCTGAAATTCATAGAAGCTTCCCCGGCATCAACCATCCAATGCCTGGAAGTACCCGTGAACTCAACCCAATCTGTCCCCGTCCCGACCACCAATAGAGCGGTGAAAGAGACACCGACCACCGTCGTCCTTAGCCGGTGGGTCGACCCACTCCTCGACAAGCTCGGACACGACCCACGCTCGCGCTACGTCGAACGATTCTGGCTCCCTGTTCTCGGTCCCAGCACTGTTGTCTTCGTGCGCCACTGTGCCGACCAACTCGACAATGCCGGTAGCGGTGCCCGTGCCATGGTCGAGCTTGAACTCGAAGCCATCGCTCACCACCTCGGTCTCGGTCACAAAGGTGGACGAAACAGCGCGTTGACCCGCACCATCCTTCGCTCATGTCGATTCGGTGCGGCTCGCGCTGGCCGAGGCAACCATCTCGAGCTTCGGCGCGGAGTACCCCCGCTCAATCGCACGCAGGTCAATCATTTGCCGAAATCGCTCCAGGTCGAACACCGCCGCTTTGTCGAACACCACCCACGAAACGACGAAGCCACGGACAACCGGGTGCGCCGACTCGCACTCGGCCTCATCGAATGTGGCGACACCATCACGGTCGCCGAAGGACAGCTCGCCTCCTGGAATGTGCCGCCAGCGGTCGCCGCCGATGCCGTTCGATGGGCATGGTCTCACCACATTCGGAGCCTGGAGCAGAGTCCGCGAGAGCACGGTCCGACTGCCGCCTAGCCCTCTCTCCAGCCCCACTCACCTTCCCAATCTGGGAAATTGGGCTGCTAAATCTAGGCAATTTGGCCCGGTTTGGTATCTCGTAGCTTTCGACAGACTTCGCGTCGTTCCAAATTTTTAAAAGAAAACATAAGGGACGGCTCGTTTGTGCCGAAAGACCTAACACGGTTCACTGCCGAGTGGTTGTGAATTTCACTAACACGGGAGTCCACCCAATATGACCACCACCTATCAGTTCCTTGCCGCTTGGGTCACCAGCCGCATTGATGACGAGCGTGGCGCCAGCCTCGTTGAGTACGCCCTTCTCGTGGCCCTCATCGCGGTTGTCTGCATCGCCGCCGTCACCGCACTAGGCAGCTCCGCTTCGTCCAAGTTCTCCGAAGTCGCGAGTAATCTCTAGGCCCAAACAGCCGAAATCCGCACGGAAGGCGGCCCTCCAGGGCCGCCTTCCCGCATTTTATTCTCAGGCCGTTACGGCTTACTGAAGTTCGTGACAAGGTCAGCAAGTAGACGCACACCGAAGCCGGTGCCACCCTTTGTGGTCTCGCCATCATCGACATCACTCCATGCCGGGCCCGCAATATCAACGTGCGCCCACGGGATACCGTCAGCCACGAACTCCTGCAGGATCAGTCCCGCTGTGAGCGCTCCACCGTGTGCCGTGCCAATGTTCTTCATGTCGGCCACGGCCGACTCGAACTGCTTTTTGTAGTCATCAGGTAGGGGCAAGTGCCACACGCGTTCCCCGGTTGCCGCCGCCGCTGACTCAATCTGACCGATCCAGTCCTCATTGTTGCCCATAAGGCCGGCGATCTTCGGGCCAAGGGCGACCATACATGCGCCGGTGAGCGTGGCCAGATCGATGATCGCATCGGGCTTCGTCTCAGAGGCCAGCGCTAGGCCATCGGCAAGAACCAAGCGACCTTCGGCATCTGTATTGAGCACCTCAATTGTCTTGCCGTTCCGAATCTTCAACACGTCGCCCGGACGAGTGGCATCGCCACCGGTCATGTTGTCCGTCATGGGAATGAACGCCCGAACCTTGGCCTTCACCCCCAGTCCGCTGAGAACCGACATCACACCAGCAACCGCGGCACCGCCGCCCATGTCACACTTCATCGTCATCATTCCCTGGCCGCTTTTGATGGACAGGCCACCCGAGTCAAACGTGATGCCCTTACCAACAAGAGCCAATGTTGCGGTGGCCTTACCCTTCGGCGAATAGGTCAACTCAACGAGGCGGGGCGGATTGGTGGAGCCCCGGTTTACGCCCAGGAGACCGCCAAGCTTCGCCTTCTTGATCGCTGCTTCGTCCCAAACCTTGGCGGTGAGGCCCGCCGACTTGGCCATAGCGCTCAAACGACGAGCAAACGCCGCTGGCGTGAGATCGCCGCCAGGCTCATTGACCAGATCCCGAGCAAAGCACTGCCCTGCGGCAAGTGCTGCGCCTCGGTCGAGCGCGGTTTGAGCGCGGGCACCGGAAGCGCCGGCGATATCGACCTTGGCAAGCTTCGTCGGCTTCGCGTCACTCTTGTAGGCCGTGTATGTGTAGGTCGACAGCATCACGCCCTCGGCTAGAGCCTGTCGAGTGGCGCTGTCATTGAGTTCGCTCACCGGGAGACTGATACCAATTCGGGCGTGGCGACCGAAACTACGTCCAATCGATGCACCAGTGGCGCGTACAGCGTTGCCATCGACGTCCTTGGCGGCGCCGATCCCGACTAGTGCCAAAACTCGACCAGTGCTCGGCCAGGTGTGGGTCTGCCCAACCTTCCCCTCAAAGCCAGCCGCCTCAAGTTGCTTTGGATCGACTCCATCGATTCCCGCCCTAACCGCATCACTGGTCACAATGGTGACAGCAGCCTTTACGGCCTTGGGGATCGAACGGCTTGCGGTGAACGTGATCGTCATATTGAGAACTGTAGCCACCGCTTTGAGGTGGACCGAAACTATGGATTCAGGCAACGCCAAGATGCCACGCTCCACGGAGCAGGCCGGCACCTCGACTCATTCGTTTTGGGAAGCTCAGGGAGTGAGCAAAACGCGAGCGACCAGGTCCTGACCAAATCCCGTGAGGATCGCTAGGTACATGAGACCTGTGGCGGCCATGACCGCCGAATACTCCCGCTCACGCAACGCGGCCCGTGTTACACCAATGAGAATGATCGTGGAGACGACGCAAGCGATCCAGAACCAGCCAAGAAGGCCGTTGTAGGCATCGTCGATGTTCCCGTTCAGCACCGACACCATTCCCGTCGGAAGCAGCATCGCGATTGTCTCCGGAACCCAGAGTATTGCGGTCCATCGCACCAACTCAAGAATGGGCGACCGCGCCAGACCCGGCTGAACCAGGTACCAGTGACCGAGCAGCATCGCGTCAGAAACCACACCGAGGAAAAGCGCACTCGTCAACCCTCGAAAAACCGAAAGCGCCGCCGGTCCACCAGCTTCGAGCGAGGCGATGATCACGGCGATAAGTCCAAGGCTGGCGGCGATGAGATCAAGCACCGGCGGAAACTCGGCACTGTCCTTGTCGAAACGCTGCTCCTCGCGATCGATTCCGGTCATCGCTGCCACGCGCTCGCTTCGCCGCTCGACAACGTCGCGCTGGCCGGCAACACCGGCGGCCTTGCGAGCGATCGAGACCCATAGCGCTGCTCCGCCCGCAACGATGAAGGCCATCGTGGCGATCTCGCGGGTCCAGGTAGGCGTCGTTATGAATGCGGCCGCCAGCGATCCGGCCGCCAGCATCAGGAAAGTCAAGCGTTGGAGCCAGCCATAGCCGAGGCCGACCTCGCGGTGACGCGTCGTCATCCAGAGGAAGAACCAGCCGCCCGCGGCCCATTGAAGGAGAACGGTCGCCCCGTCGAGTTCAATCATGAATCAGCCAAGAACAGCGAGTTGATGGTCAACGGTGTTGAGTGGATCGGGCCCAGCGTCATTGGCCACCACGATGTCTTCGAGGCGCATGCCCCACTTTCCAGGGATGTATATACCCGGTTCGATCGAGAAGGCGTTTCCGTGCTCGAGTGTCTTGGCGTTCCCTTCGACGATGTAGGGATCCTCGTGGGCTTCAACGCCGATTCCGTGGCCGGTGCGATGGATGAAGTAGCTTCCAAACCCCCCATCGACGATCTTCTGTCTCGTCGCTCGATCGATGTCTTGAGCGGGAGCGCCGACGGTGGCTGAACGCACCCCTACGGCCTGGGCTTCGTGGAGCACGGCATAGGCCTCGAGGAACTCACGATCGGGGCTGCCATCGGTCCAGACACAGCGGGTTATATCGGAGCAGTAGCCGATGCCGTCATCTCCGATCATGGTGCCACCAAAATCACAGAGGACCCCCTCCCCCGCTCGAATCACCCGATCACCGGCATGGTGGTGCGGACTGGCGGCATTTTCGCCAGCAGCCACGATCGCAAAATTCACACGTTGGTGGCCTTCAGCGATGAGCTGTCGGCTGAGTTCAGCAGAAACCTCAGCTTCCGTTTTCCCGACCAATGCGATCTCGCCGGCCTGCAGGCGAGCGGCGATTCGGTCGACGGCCGCTGACGCTGCCCGGAGGCGCTCAACTTCAGCCGCGTCCTTCACCGAGCGAATCGGACTCGTAATCGTGCTTGCTCGTCGAAACGACGTCGACGGCATCGCGCTCATAAGGTCCACCAGGAAACCGGCCCACATGTGATCACCCACCGCAGCGTTGGTCGCTGGTCCGGCCAACTCGGCGATCAGAGCGATGGGATCCTGGGTCTCGCCCCAGCCGTGAATCGAGAAGATGTCAGGACGTTCCTCGACCCGCGGGACTTCGAGCCTAGGGACCACGAGCGTGGCATCGCCTTCGCGAGGCACCACGAGCATCGTGATCCGTTCAAGCGGCATTGCCTCGTATCCGCAGAAGTACGGGAGGTCACTGCCGACCGAGAGAAGTAGGGCATCGACCCCATCGGCTTCCATTCGGGCTCTAGCCCGATCGATACGTGTTGCGAACATGGCATTGAGACTACGGCCTCGGCGCCGTCACACGTAGAGTCACAAGATGTCTAACGAGTCCAACGCCGACCACCAGTGGGGCTTTCGGACGCGGGCGCTCCATGCAGGCGCTCGAGCCGACCCGGCTACCGGGGCCCGAGCCGTACCTATCTTCCAGACGAGTTCGTACGTGTTTGAAGATGCTGACGATGCCGCCGACCTGTTCGCGCTCCAGAAGTTTGGGATGGTTTACAGCCGTCTTGGCAACCCCACAGTCTCAGCATTCGAAGAACGGATGGCGAGCCTCGAGGGCGGAATCGGCGCCGTTGCAGCGTCCTCGGGTCATGCCGCCGAGTTCCTAAGCGTCACAGCGGTCGCCAGTGTCGGCGACCACATCGTGTCGAGCAGCCATCTCTACGGCGGCACGATCACCATGTTCTCCAACACACTGGCCCGGTTCGGGATCGAGACGACGTTCGTAGACCCGACCGACGTCGATGCGTTCGCGGCCGCCATCCGCCCGGAAACCAAGTTGATGTTCACCGAAACCATCGGCAACCCGTCAGGAGCGATCGCAGATATTGCCGCCTTGGCCGACGTTGCCCATTCGCATGGCATACCACTTGCCGTCGATTCCACCTTCGCTACACCGGCCCTCTGCCGACCGATAGAGCACGGAGCCGACATCGTCGTGCACTCGGCGACGAAGTTCATCGGTGGCCACGGCACCTCCCTCGGCGGTGTCGTCGTCGAGGCGGGAACGTTCGACTGGGGCTCAGGCCGTTTCCCTGAGATGACCGAGCCGGTGCCGACATACAACGGTCTGCGCTGGTGGGACAACTTCGGCGAATATGCCTACTGCACGAAGCTCCGTAACGACGGCCTTCGCGATGTCGGTGCCAGCCTCGCCCCGCTCAATGCGTTTCTCTTCCTTCAAGGGTTGGAGACGCTGGACTACCGGATGGCGGGTCATGTGGCGAATGCTCAGGCGGTCGCCGAATGGCTTGACGCTGACCGGCGGGTCAGTTGGGTCAAGTACGCCGGCCTCCCCGACTCACCCCACCATGAGATGTCGCAGCGCTACTTGCCGACCGGCCCGGGGGCTGTTTTCACATTCGGACTTGCCGGTGGCCGCGAAGCTGGCACCCGCTTCATCGAGTCGCTTGAGATGATCAGCCATCTCGCCAACATTGGCGACGCCAAAACACTCATTCTCCATCCTGCCTCGACTACCCATTCGCAGCTGTCCGATGAGCAGCTTCAGGCAGGCGGCGTGACGCCCGAAATGGTGCGGATCTCTGTCGGTCTCGAAGATCTCGATGACATCCTCTACGACCTTGATACTGCACTCGGGAATACCGCAGTTGGAGCAGACAATGCGTGACCATATTCCCGGGTGGACTCCGCCAGGCGTCAGTGAGCGCAAGCGAATCCTTGATGAATCTCAGTCGATCGCCATCGTCGGCGCCTCATCCAACTCGGCTCGTGCGAGCTATTTCGTTGCCACCTATCTGCTGAGTTCATCCGCTGACTTTGACGTGTATCTGGTCAATCCGCGCGAGACCGAGATCCTCGGGCATCAGGTCTATCCGTCACTTGCCGACCTTCCGGTTGTCCCTGACCTGGTAGACGTTTTCCGCCGCAGTGAGGACCTTCCCCCGATCGCAGAGGAAACTGTCGACATCGGGGCGAAAGTGTTCTGGACACAACTCGGCCTCTGGTCCACTGACGCAGCAAGGGTCGCCGCCGAGGCGGGCCTCGACGTCGTGATGGATCGCTGTACCAAGATCGAGCACGCCCGCTTCGCTGGTGGTCTCAGCCTCGCCGGCTTCAACACAGGCGTGATCAACTCGCGACGCTAGGACTACTCCGCAGCGTCGGCGGCTTCGCGAGCGTGATAGCTGGAGCGTGTGAGCGGACTCGACTCAACGTGAGCGATACCCATGGCCTCTCCCTGTTTCTTCCAGCGGGTGAATACCTTCGGCTCCCACCAAACCGCTACAGGCAGGTGGTGGGATGTCGGGCGAAGATACTGGCCGATGGTGACTATGTCGACGCCGCTGGCGGCGAGGTCAGACATCGTCTGGACGACTTCATCCTCTGTCTCGCCCATGCCGACGATGATCGATGACTTGGTGACGAGTCCGGCGTGCTTGGCCCGAGCAAGCACCGACAACGAACGCGCATAACCAGCTGAAGGCCGAACCGCGCGCTGCAACCGCGCCACGGTTTCGATGTTGTGGTTAAACACATCGGGTCGAGCATCGAAAACCGTCTGCAGAGAGTCGTCGTCTCCTTTCAAGTCGGAGACGAGCACCTCAACACGACACGATGGAACCTGTGCCCTGATGGCATGAATAGTTTCCGCAACGACTGATGCTCCCCCGTCGACGAGGTCGTCGCGCGCCACCATCGTGACTATCGCGTGTTGTAGCCCCATACGGTCGACGGCCTCCGCCACGCGCGCCGGTTCATCGAGGTCAGCGGCAACTGGCTTTCGCGTGTCGACCAAGCAGAAACCGCAGGCTCGAGTGCAACGCTCGCCGAGGATCATGAAGGTAGCGGTGCCATCGTTCCAACACTCCGAGATGTTGGGACAACCGGCCTCCTCACACACGGTGACCAGATCAAGTTCGCGCATCGTCTTCTTGATCTCGCGGTACTTCGGACCAGTGTCCAGCGGCACTCGCATCCACTCAGGTTTGCGGGACTTCAGCCTGACGGGGTCGGCCGCAACGCCAGCTTCGGCAAGCCTCCCGAGCAGCCGGACCGACGTGCCGTCCGCTTGTTCGCCATAGCCAATACCTTGTCGACCGACGGGCGTGCCTGCCCCTTCGCCCCGAGTGAACGGTGCCAGGTCGGAGGCCGGAACCCGCCATGCGACATCGGCACGATCGACCGGTCGAGCCCGGCCCCAGTAGTCGGCAGCTTTGGCGACAACCAGGTCGACAACCTCGCGCATCGAGACATCAATCCCCTCAGCCACCAACGACGTAACACCCCTATCGGGTATGCCGCAGGGAACGATGCGATCGAACCAGGCCAGGTCGGGATCGACATTGAGGGCAAACCCGTGCATGGATCGTCCTCGAGTGATACGCACACCAATAGCTGCAATCTTGCGTGGTCGAAGCCCGTCGATATCGATCCACACTCCCGTAGATCGATGTATCCGTCCGCTCTCAACCCCGAGATCTGCGAGAACGTCGATCAGAAGTTGCTCGATGCCCTCGACATAGACGGCGGTGTCGGCCATACCTCCACCCCGTTTACCGGCAACGGTGAGAACCGGGTAGCCGACAAGCTGACCGGGTCCGTGATAGGTGATGTCACCGCCCCGATCAGTGGCGACAACATCAGCGCCAAGCGCCTCTACATCAACTAGGAGGTGCTCGGCCGGCGTCCGCTTGCTCAGCGTGATCACATGGTCGTGCTCAAGTAGGAGTAGGTGATCGTCTTCACCCTTGACGAGTTGACGCTGAAGCGCCAGCGCGTCGAGATAGCGAACTCGGCCGAGCCAGCGGACCCGCAGGCTCGGGTCAAGGTCGACGGCGGTGGTCAGTGGACCTCCGCCTCCCAGTCACGGGTTTCGATGATCTCGCGGATCCTGTTCAAGAATGCTGCGGCGTACGCACCATCGAATGCTCGGTGATCCCAGGCCAGCGCCAGAACGCCGACCGAATGAATGGCGATCGACTCGTTGCCGAATTCATCAGTGACCACGACCGGCTTTCGCTTCACCCCGTCGGTAGAAAGGATCGCTACCTGGGGTTGGTTGATGATCGGGAACTGCATCATCGTGCCGTACTGACCTGCGTTGGTCACCGTGAAGGTACCGCCGCTCAGATCGTCTGGCCTGAGTTGCTTTGTACGAGTGCGAGCAGCAACATCCACGATCTCGCGAGCGAGTTGACGCAACCGCTTCCCGCCTGCTCCCTTCACCACGGGGGCGAGGAGCCCATTGAAGTCGATGTCGACCGCGACTGCGAGATTGATCTCGTCGTGGACCACGAGATGGTCGCCACCAAAGCTGGCGTTGAGATGCGGGAATTCATGCAGCGCATCGACGACTGCTCGGACAATGAACGGCAGGTACGTGAGGCTGAAGCCTTCGTCGGTCTTCCATCCGGCCTTGTTGGCTCGACGAACGTGTTCGACTCGCTCATAATCGACCTCCATGGCGGTGAGCACATGCGGTGACGTCGATTTGGACATCACCATGTGTTCGCCGGTGTGTTTGCGGATGTTGTTGATCGGCACGATCTGATCGCGGGCGCCAACCGCTGGTACCGCAGCAGCCGGCGTCACAACAGGTGCTGGAGCAGACGGCGCCACAACAGGTGCTGGAGCCACCGGCGCCACAGATGCCGGAGCAGCCGCGGTCGCATGAGGTGCTGGAGTGGTTCCAACCGCATGGGACTGGATAACACGCTCCACATCGGCCCGTGTGACCCGACCACCCACACCTGTACCGGTCAGCGTGGATGCATCGATTCCATTGTCGGCGATCAGCCGCCGCACCACCGGCGACAAGATCAGACCCTCGATAATCGGAGCGGGTTCCGCCGCTGGTACGGGGGACGGGAGCCGCGGGGCCGGAGCCGCCGCTTCGACAGTCACGGCAGCCGCACCAGCATCGCCGATGCGAGCCAGGACTTGGCCGACCTCGACCACATCACCTTCATTCGCCAAGATCTCTGTGAGCGTGCCAGCAATGGGCGAGGGAACCTCAGAGTCGACCTTGTCGGTCGACACCTCAAAGAGGATCTCATCCATCGCCACCGTGTCACCCACGTTCTTGAACCAGCGGGTGATAGTGCCCTCGGTAACGGTCTCGCCCAGCTGGGGCATTGTGACATCAGCCATGAGTTCTCGGTTCCTTGTTCAGCCGTGCAGCGAACGGCCAGTGAGCGACATAACGGTCTCGCCGAACATTTCGCTCATGGTGGGGTGGGGTTGAATGAAGGCGGCCACGTCATCGACGGTGGCCTCCCAATTGACAGCGAGGTAACCCTGGCCGAGTTGTTCGGTAACCCACGGGCCGACCATATGGACGCCCAGGATTCGACCTCCGGTGCCGTCGGGACGTTTCTCAGCAACGACCTTCACCACGCCGTCGGTCTCCCCGACGATCTTGGCGCGGCCATTGCCAATGAAGGAGTGCTTTGACGTGACAACGTCGAAGCCCGCTTCCTTGGCAGATTCTTCGGTATGGCCGGCGAAGGCAACCTCGGGATGGCAGTAGATGCACCAGGGTGTGCCGTGATGGTCCAGCGGGGTCGGTTCCTCACCGAGAATGTCGCGGATCGCGAGCATGCCCTCTGCGAATGCCACGTGAGCGAGCGCGGGAGTGTTGATGATGTCACCTACGGCCCATACTCCTGGCTCATCGGTGCGACATCGACCATCGGCAACAACAAATCCACGCTCATCGAGCCGGACCCCAGTGCCTTCAAGTCCGAGGAGGTCTGAATAGGGGCGCCGACCGACGGACATGACGATGAGTTCGACGGCGATCGACTCACCATCGCCAAACGCAACGGTGGTGGATCGGCCATCAGCCGATGGGGTGTGGCCGCCGACCAGAACTCCCGTCCGAGTGATGATCTTGCGCTTCTTGAACGATCGCTCGACAACGCGAGTGGCATCGGGATCGCAGCCTGTGAGGATCTGGGGGAGGGCTTCGAGGACGGTGACGTCGACGCCGAGGTCGCCCATCATCGATGCGAACTCACAGCCGATAGCCCCGCCTCCTATGACAACGGCTGAGGCGGGGAGTTCAGGAATCGAGAGCATCTCGTCAGACGTCACGACAAGCCGACCGTCGATCTCAAAGCCAGGAATAGTGCGAGGCTGTGAGCCAGTAGCCAGAATGACCGAGTTACCGGTGATCGTGAGCTGCCGCCCATCGGCGCCAGAGATAGTGACCAAACGATTGGGGCCTAGCGAGCCGGTGCCGTCATAGACTGTGACCTTCTTGGACTTCAGCAAGCTGGCGAGTCCGCCGACGAGTTGGTCGATGATCCCCTGCTTTCGCTGAAGAGTGATCGACCAGTCGAGCTCTGGCTCGGATGCGTTCACACCGAACTTGGCCGCGTGCTGGACAGTGCGGAAGACGTGGGCCGTCTCCAGAAGTTCTTTCGCCGGGATGCATCCGACGTTGAGGCATGTTCCCCCAAGGATGTTGTTTTCGACGAGCCCGACATCGAGCCCAATTCCAGCGCCATAGAGCGCAGCGGCGTAACCGCCTGGTCCACCGCCAATTACTACGACATCATGTAGTGCGTCCGTCCCACTCACCTCCTCAGGTTGGCGTCCACCATATCGCCCCCAGAGCCTGTGGGATGTTGTGCTTCGGTGGCGCAGCGGGGTTCAGGTACTGAGGATGTCGAGAAGTTGAATCGCTCCAGCGATCAAGATTGCCATCCCGCACAGGAGGGCGGTGAGGATGAGTTTGCGGGTGCTCATATGTCAGCAATCAATCGTTTCTCGGCAACTGACTCTGAGTATGACGGAAGATTGTCTACTATCAGGTTACGTGAAGCGAATTCTCCCCTGGTTTTTCACGATGGCGCTGCTCGGTGCTGCCTGCGGTAGCGACTCTTTCAGCGGGCCCAGCGAGGAGTTCACCGACGACTCAGGCAGCACCACCGACGACCTGACTCCTGAAACCGTCAGCGATCCCGATACTAAAAGCGATATCGCCGCCGAGACCGAAGAGTCGACTAATGACCCACCGGCAAGCGACACTGCCGGTCTCGACTGGCCCTTGGGCTACGACGGTGTAACCATCAGTGGCTCACAGTTCAACTCTGGCGACTACGCCGGGCAAGATCTTGTCCTGTGGTTTTGGGCGCCCTGGTGACCAAGTTGTGTCAGAGAATCCGGTGCGGTCGCACTGGTGCAGGAACAATTTGCCGATGAAGTAAACGTGGTCGGCGTCGCCAGTCGCGACGACCTCCCGCCGATGCGCCAATTCATCACCAATATGGGCGTCGATGCATTCCCCCACATCGCAGATATCAGCGGTGAAATCTGGGAGGAATTTGGCATTAGCGGCCAACCGGCCTTTGCGTTTATCAACGACGACGGTGCAGTCGAAATCGTGATTGGTGCCATAGGTGAAGACGAACTTGTCAAGCGCATGACAGCCCTGGTTGCGACATAATCCGCCGCTCTTACGAGAAAAATTAGCCACGCTACGTGGTGAAACTCTATACTTTCCGTGGCTGTTCGATTCTGATACAAATAGCGAAAATAGGCGAGTCAGGGGAGGCGCGAGTAAATGGAGCAATTGTTCACCGAAGCGCCCGAACGCTCGAGCGATGCGGCTACTCGCCCGCTTGACCGGTCCGCCCGCGCCGCAATAACCGCTCTCGCTCAAGCACTCGACGTATTCGATCCTGCCGCGGCACGACGCGCCGCTCTGCGGGCACACTTGGTCGACCGAATCGCAGTTGCTGCAGGTGCCCTAGTCCAGGACCGTGTGGACGCCATAACCGGATCGCTTCTTGCTGAGATCGGCATCCTGCTCACTCATGTTCGCCCGGTCGGCACCGTAGATATCGTGCCGGACCCATCCTCAGCCGTGCTCGCGTCGAACATGCTCAAATCTCTGCCGGGGCTCGGCAGTTGCGCTAATGCTGTTCGCCATCAGCACGAACGCTGGGACGGAAGTGGCGGACCCCACGCCTTGCGTGGACCGGAGATCCCGCTTTCCGCCCGCCTGCTCGCCCTGGCTGCGACCCTCGTGGGCCACCCAGCTTCGGGATCCGCCCCCAACTGGACCGCTCGCCGTCGCCGTGTTGACGAGCTTCTCGGCTCGGCCCTCGACCCTGATCTGGGTGCCGCCGCAGCCCTCGAGTTGGAGTCCGGAGATCCGCTTATTGCCGAACTCAATCTCAGTGAAGTGCTCAACAGCCTCGACCGGTTCGTCCCCATCGAACGCAACTCACCCGTCGAAGCGCTGGGGTCAATTGGTGCTGCGGTGCGTGCGGCCGACAACATGACCGACGTCTTGTCTGTAATTGCCGATCAAGCGAAAAAGGCGCTCAGCGCCACATCGATCAGTATCGGCCGCCTGGATCACGACGAACAAACACTCGACATCCTCGTCACCAGCGGTTCTGGCAGCGAACGATTCCCCGTCGCCGAATCTCTCCAGGAGGGTGACCGACCCGGCCTCGGTCGCCTTCTCGGTGGGCAGGGTTTCGTTCGGTCAATCGATGAAACTCGCGCTGACGACCCGGGCACGATATCGCTTCATCGCCGGGGGCTCCGCTCCGAGGCAGCTTGGCCAATCATCATCGGTGACAGCATCTGGGGTGTCGCCTGGGCCACCTCCAGCGCCGATGCCAGCATGCTTGATCACGACGACCTAGCCACGCTCCGTCTCGTCTCCACACACGTAGCAGCAGCTGTGGTGCAGGCGGAACGCATCGCTGAGTTTGAGGAACTTGCACTCCGTGATCCACTCACCGGGATTGGCAATCGGCGCGTTCTCGATCAGCACCTCACGCAGATCTTCGATCGCGCTCCCATTGACCGTCAGGATGTTGCGCTCATCATGTGCGATGTCGACGGCCTGAAAGCTGTCAATGACGCCAATGGTCATGCAGCCGGCGACGACCTACTCATCCACGCTGCCCAATCACTCACTGCGGCTGCCAGAGCGCTCACCGGTTCGACCGTCTGCCGTATTGGCGGCGACGAGTTTTGCGTAATCCTCGACGGTGGGGGCACCCTCAGCGCCGAACCGGTAGCGGCAGGTGCTCAGAAACTCTTTGGCGACTCTGGTCCCGGGCGATCACTGTCCTATGGCGTTGCGTTGGCCACCACCAACATTGCTACGCCCGGGGCTCTACTTCGCGCCGCTGATGAGGCGCAGTACGAGGAGAAACGCCGCCGCAAAGGAACCTCCCGACTTGGCGACTTGCCATCGATCGCAGCGCGCCGTCGCTCCCGACGCGGCGACTAGTCAACGAGGCATCCCAGCGCAAAGGACACTCGGCTTAGGGAACCACAAGCTCAATCTAAACAGTCAGCGGTGGAGACGACGCCGACGCCGAATCACCCAGCCAGCAGCTTCACTGAGCACTGCACCCGCCGCAGCTGATCCCAAGATCACAACGAACAATGGCGCTGAACCGTCGAACATCATCCACGTGACCGGTGTTGAGTCTGTATTTTGCAGCACGAACGCAGCGAGACAAATCGCGACGAGCGCCCCAACGATCAATCCAGTTTGCGGCGCCCGCTTCTCTGGCTGCTCAACGGCGTCGTCATTCATCGTTGCTCCCGGGTTGTGTGCCCCGATGGTAGTGCCGCGCGACCCAAGGTTGCTTGGGAGCGCGTGAGAACATATGTCTATGAAAGTTCTCGTGAGCGGATCAACCGGATTCATCGGCTCGGCGCTAATGGCGAGCCTTCGTGCCACGGGCCACTCGCCTGTGCCTCTTGTACGCGGCAGCGCGTCGATAAATGGGCCCGGGGTGCGCTGGGACCCTGCTGGGGGAACGATCGACCACGATGGCATCGCCGCTGCCGGCCGTATTGATGCCGTGATTCATCTTGCGGGAGAAGGGCTCGCTGAGCACCGCTGGAGTCAAGCACAGAAGGCAAAAATCCTTGAGAGCCGTATCCATGGCACCCGGCTTCTAGCCTCCACCATGGCGAGTCTCGACGCACCGCCCGCCGTTTTTCTCTCCGGCTCAGCAATCGGTTTCTACGGCGACCGCGGCGACGAGAAGCTCACCGAGGAATCTGCTCCCGGTCTCGGGTTCGCTTCAGAAGTCGTGCAGGCATGGGAAGCGTCAACTAATCCCCTTGATCAGCGAACGAGGGTTACCCACCTCCGCACCGGAATCGTGCTCGACCCGAGTGGCGGGGCGCTCGCGGAACAGTTGCCCTTTTTCACGCGCGGGCTCGGCGGCCGTATTGGCAAAGGCACGCAATGGATGAGTTGGATCAGCCTCACCGACCACATCGCCGCCATGCTATGGCTCCTTGATCACCCGGTAGCAGGAGCGGTGAATCTCACCGCTCCGAACCCGGTGACCAACACCGAATTCACAAAGACGTTGGGCGCGGCCGTACGCCGACCCGCCATCATCCCCACCCCAACCATCGCCCTTTGGGCAAAGCTCGGTCGGCAACTCACCCGAGAGTTACTCCTCAGCAGTGCGCATGTTTCACCATGTACGCTTTTGGCTGAGGGGTTCGTGTTCGAGCACCCCCGTCTCGAACGAGCGCTAACGGCCGCTCTCAGGGACTGACTACCCACACATCGTCGGGGTGGCTCTTCTCAAAGTCGGCTACCACCTTGCCCACTCGCTTCTCGGTGCCATCCCAAACAATAAGCGCCTCGTCGGCCACCTTACGGAGCCAAGCATTGCGCCGATCAATCGCCTGGCCTGCTCGCTGAGCAGACTCTGGCGCCTTTCGCTCGAGACGGACAACAGCCACAGCCCTCGCGCTGAGTTCGGCGAACATTCGTCGAGCCGCCTGGGGCCAGACCGAGTCAGGGTCCGGAAACGGCAGGATCACCACGAACGGAACCTCGGCGGACTCTGCGGCCTCAGCAGCGAGTGTTTCCACACCAAGCCTGAGCCCCGTGAGAACGACCAGGTCAGAATCGACGGCCTTCTTCGCTTCAAGAATTTCGGCCAAACGGGCCCGAATGGCGCCATGTTCTCGCGGCGGGTTAGCCGGATCATTGGCAAAGCCACCGATTTCGGGTGGTTGATGGCCGGTGATCACGATGGCTCGTCCGGTCGGGCGCCAAGTCTGACCGTAGACACCGTCGGGCCCAGGAGGTCGTACCACTGGCTCAACCGCTCGCCCGCCGACGATCTCGTCAGGAGGGCCGAGGTCGTCGGGCGTACCAACGCCATAGCGGCCTGCTTGGGTATGGGAGGCCTCAACCGCCAGCCGATCGGCGATGTCGTTGAACTCATTGCCAGCGTGTCCCTTCACCCACGTGAAGGTGAGCTCGTCAGCGCGCGCCCGATACAGCTCGATGAGTGGCTCCCAGATGTCCCGATTCGCTACCGGCTCCTTTTTGGAGTTCTTCCAGTCGCGCTTGAGCCAACCCTTCCACCAGCCGTCATTGAAACAGTTGACGACATACGTCGAGTCGGAAACCACCTCAACGGGACCCTCGATAGTGCGAAGAGCATCGAGAGCTGCCATCAACTCCATTCGCTGATTCGTCGTATCGGGATCGGCACCATTGGCCCATGCACCGTCAGGGATTACCCAGCCCCAGCCGCCAGGCCCCGGGTTCCCTCGGCACGCACCGTCGGTGTAAACGACTGTTGGAGAGTGGGCCACCGGGCCAACCATACCCGAACAGAAACACGCACGAAGTTGTCAAAATCCTGAAATACTTGAATTAATCATGATTAACCATTACTCACGACAGCTCCCTGACATTGACCCAACAGAAACCAAAGAGTGGATCGACTCGCTCGATTCTGTAGTAGGCGCGCAAGGTGCACCTCGAGCGCGCTACATCGTGGCCAAGCTCCTGGAACGGGCTAACGAGTTACATGTGGGCGTCCCTCCAACAACGTCAACGCCCTATATCAACACGATTCCAGCCGAGGAACAGCCGTTCTTCCCCGGCAACGAAGACGTCGAGCGTCGTATCCGCGCCTTCATCCGCTGGAACGCGGCCGCAATGGTGATCCGAGCGAATAAGGCAGCAGACGGAATCGGCGGGCACTTGTCCACGTTCGCGTCGAGCGCTGCGCTCTATGAGGTCGGCTACAACCACTTCTTCCGCGGCAAGGTAGACGGCCTCCCTGGAGACGCCGTCTACTTTCAGGGCCATGCAGCCCCGGGCATCTATGCCCGAGCGTTCATGGAGGGCAGGCTCACCGAGACTCAGCTCGACAACTTCCGGATGGAGATCGGCGGTAATGGGCTCTCCAGCTACCCCCATCCACGCCTGATGCCGAACTTCTGGGAATATCCCACGGTGTCGATGGGGCTTGGCCCAATCAATTCGATCTATCACGCTCGCTTCAACAAGTACCTCCATCAGCGCCACATCGATGACACCAGCCAGAGCACTGTCTGGTCGTTCTTGGGCGATGGGGAGTGCGATGAACCGGAAACTCTCGGTGCCATCTCACTAGCCGGGCGCTCCGATCTCGACAACCTGAAATGGGTGATCAACTGCAACCTCCAGCGCCTCGACGGCCCCGTTCGCGGCAACGGCAAGATGATCCAAGAGCTTGAAGGTGTCTTTCGCGGCGCCGGCTGGAACGTCATCAAGGTGGTCTGGGGCACCGAATGGGACGAACTACTCCACCGTGACGTGGATGGCGTGCTGCTCAATAAAATGGGTCAAACCGTCGACGGCGAGTATCAGCGTTACGCCACCGAAGACGGCGCCTACATCCGTGAGCATTTCTTCGGCCCTGACCCGCGTCTCCGCAAGCTGGTCGAGCATCTGAGCGACGAACAACTTGAGCATCTCCCTCGCGGTGGCCACGACTACCAGAAGGTTTATGCCGCATTCAAAGCCGCCAGCGAAGTCACTGGTCAGCCCACCGTGATCCTGGCCAAGACTGTCAAGGGCTGGACCCTCGGCGAAGGCTTCGAAGGACGCAACGCCACGCATCAGATCAAGAAAATGACCAAGGCCCAGCTCATCGAGTTACGCGAACGTCTCCATGTCGAGGACGAAATTCCTGAGCAAACGCTCGAAGACGGCATACCGCCGTACTTCAAGCCGTCGTCTGACAGCATCGAGTACGAATACATGATGGAGCGGCGCAAGGCCCTCGATGGCAGCTTGCCGTCGCGGCTTATCCGGGACCGTCGACCGATCAAGGCACCGCTCGGTGGGCCATTCATCGATCTCCAAAAAGGATCATCTGGACGCGCTGTCTCGACCACTATGGCGTTCACCGCGCTTCTCCGTGATTTGCTCCGAGATCAGACCTTCGGCGAACGGGTCGTTCCGATCGTTCCCGATGAAGCCCGTACGTTCGGTATGGACTCATTGTTTCGCGAGTTCAAGATCTATGCACCGCGTGGCCAGCTTTACGAGCCCGTCGACCATGACCTCCTGCTTTCGTACTCCGAAAGCAGCGATGGGCAAATTCTCGAAGAGGGCATCACCGAGTGCGGGTCGACCGCATCGTGGATCGCCGCAGGTACCTCCTACGCCAACACCGGCGTTCCGATGGTGCCGTTCTACACCTTCTATTCGATGTTTGGTTTCCAGCGGGTCGGTGACTCGCTGTGGGCCGCCGCTGATGCTCGCACCCGCGGATTCCTCCTTGGAGCCACGGCCGGGCGCACGACCCTTATGGGAGAGGGCCTCCAGCACCAGGATGGCCACAGCCAGTTGCTTGCCACAACAATCCCGGCGTGCGAGGCCTACGACCCGGCTTTTGCCTACGAACTCGGAGCGATCGTCGAAGACGGCCTCGCACGAATGTACCCGGAGAAGGCAGCCGACGGCGAAGACATCTTCTACTACATCACGATTTATAACGAGAACTACGTCCAGCCGCCGAAGCCTGACCATGTCAACAACGCCGAGATCACGTCAGGCCTCTACAAATTCAGTGATGGGCCCGAGGCCGGCGACTACGACCGCAACGCCACAGTCCTCTTCTCGGGGCCATCGGTTGTCGCCGCGCTTGAAGCCCAGCAGTTGCTAGCCGACAACCATGCAGTGTCAGCAGAATTGTGGAGTGCCACGTCCTACAAGCGACTACGAGCGGATGCACTCGACTGCGACCGCCGCAACCGCTTGTCCCCTGGTACTGAGCAGCTCGTTCCGATGGTCACTCGCAAGCTCCATGACAGCCAAGGCCCAATCGTGGCGGTCTCGGACTGGATGACCCTCGTTCCTGAGCAGATAGCCCGCTGGACGCCACGAGCTATGCACGTGCTCGGCACCGACGGCTTCGGCCGCTCCGACACTCGAGAGGCGCTGCGTCGTTTCTTCGAGGTCGACGCGGCCCACCTCGTGGTTGCCGTGCTCTCCGCTCTCGCGGCGGACGGACTCGCTACCACCGACGAAGTCAAGGCCGCCATCGAGCAGTACGGAATTGATCCCAACCGCCCCGATCCGGCTCACCCCGACACCGGCGCTGCCCCTATCGACCGGTGAAGTCCGGCACGCTCTGGGTAACCGGCAATCCTGTCGCCGATATCCGCATCAATACGGATCCTCTCGCTCTCTTGATCGGGATGCTGCTGGACCAGCAAATCCCGATTGAGTGGGCGTTCATGGGCCCTCATCGGCTGGCCGAACGTCTCGGAGTCAAAGTTGACCATGATCTCGCTCCGGCAATGATCGCCACCTTCGACCCCGACGAGTTCGTCGCTCTTGTCGCGACCAAACCGGCGCTTCACCGTTTCCCCGCGTCGATGGCCAAACGGATCCAGGCGCTGTGCAGCCACATCTTGGATGAGTACGAGGGTGACGCTGCCGCTATCTGGCGAAGTCAGAGGTCAGCGACCACGATCCATGATCGCCTGATCGCGGTGCCAGGGTATGGCGATGAGAAGGCGCGCATCTTCATAGCTGTCCTCGCCAAGCGGTTCGGCAAGCGCCCATCAGATTGGCAACTCGTCAGCAAGCCATTCGGCGACGAGCTTCCCCGCTCGGTTGCCGACATGGGTGACGAGGCCAGCCATGCCGCGGTTCGGGCCTGGCGCCTCGAGCAGAAGTCCAAGGGCAAGTCCAAGGCCGACTAACCATGTATCTGGCATCGCCAAAGCCAGCAGTTGCTCAAATCTCCGGAGGCACGGGCGGAAAGATACGTCGGACCCTCAACCTTTGTGGATGCTACGCAGGGTTTCCGCTTGCGCTCTGCAGTAGCGCTACCCTCTGTCGTTCGAGCCATCCAAGCAGAATCGCCATGGCGCGCGGATCGTGACGAAGGTGATGTCCGCCACCATGGACCAATCGCAAGTCGGCGGTCCCATGCGCATCAGCAACCGCTCGAGCATCGAATACCGGCACCGTATCGTCGTCGGCGCCGTGCAGAACCATCAGCTCCCGAGGAGCAAGGCGCTCCGCCGCATCAACTGCTGCGATGCTCTTCAGCTCCGCGGCCCAGTCATCGAACGAACCACCGAAATCTCCGCCGTCGCGCAAGATGCCCATTTCGCGGGCGAGCACCAGTAGCTTGCGCGGATTACTTGCCCAGTCTTGAAAGTCGGCTGGTGATGCGACCGCCGCTACTCCCCGGACACTCGGATCCAAGGCCGCCGCCTCGATGGCCAACGCTCCGCCGGTACCAAAGCCGACAATCCATACACCAGTGACAGGAACTGACTTCCGAAGATACGCCACGGCGCCTTGCAGATCACGGAGCCAACCACCGAGCGAGAAGTTTCCCTCTGACTCGGCTACGCCACGGCTGGCAAAAGCAAGGCCCACCCAACCGAGGTCGGTGGCGACTCGGTCCGCGAGCTCTGGAAAGCTTGCAGTGCTGTTGATGCCACCACCGACCTCCGCGGGAAATCCGTGGGCAACGACGAGGCCGGCCTGAGCGGTTGGATGCAGATGCGTCGGCTGCGAAATATGCGCAGCGAGCTGATTGCCGTCGACTGTGAACCGTTGGTCCATTTAGGCTAGGTCGTACCCGCGGTTACGGGCCTCGGCAAGGGTGTCTGGCCCAAAGGTCTGGCCGAATGATGTCGATGCCAACTCGGTTACGCGAGCAATCATGTCATCATCACCGATCTCGTCTACGTCATAGACCACCTGTACACGTTTGTCACCGAGGTAGCGGTTTCCTTCATAACGGCTTGGTCGATCCATATCCGGAGACTAGCCGGACGCGAAACCGCCCCGATACCTGAGCATCAGGGCGGTCCCACATTTTTGGCTGGAAACCCGCGGGGTGCGTGACGCCGAAACGACAGATCAGGTGTGACAAACCCCCGATCGCAACCACCGCAGGGGTGACTGGCTGGTATTCGCCAGGTAGTCCAGCAGGCCTGCGTTAGCGGCCAGCCACCTCCAAGGTCACGAAACTTTGAGCTATCAGCTGGACCACCTCCTCTCGTTGGTGACACCAGTGAAGCACATCTCACCGACCTATGTGAATCAGTTAGTCCTGAGGGGCGGCTTCGTCATCGACTGCGGCGCTCACGGCGCCGATCTCATGCAAGTACTGCATCTGCAAATCGAGTACGCATACGACGTCGACAGGATCAATGTCTGGACCTCCGGTCGCAGCCTCTGCGACCGCTCTGGCCACGACAGCATTTATCGCTGCGCCCTCCATCGCTACTGCGCCCTCGTGAACCACGTCTTCGCCCGCGAGTTCCTCGCCGTGCTTCGACGACACGCCAACATCAGTGAACCAATCCAGGTGCCAGCCGACAATCGTTGCAACGTCGTCATAGCTGATTCTGGCCGTCACCTCATCAGGCAAGCGGGTTGCGATCCATCGAACCGCTGCCTCCACCTCAAGAATGGCCGGGGGCCGCTGCATCTCCAACCGAGCCACAGCCTGTCCGAGCGCGACAAACGCGATCGTCAGCACCACCACCCCACCCAAAACAAAGAACACCCAGGCCATACGACAAGCGTACGACCTGGGTGTCTGAGATTTTCGGTCTGCTAGATGCCGATGCGTTGAGCGAGCTGCTCGCGGTGATACGTCGGATCACCGAACAGGAGCTCGGAACTCTTGGCGCGCTTGAAGTACAAGTGGGCAGGGTGCTCCCAGGTGAAGCCGATGCCACCGTGGATCTGGATGTTCTCCGCTGCAGCATGGAAGTAGGCCTCCGAGCAGTAGCTCTTCGCCAGCGATGCCACCTGGGGCAGTTCGTCGTTCATCTCCGCCGCGCACCAACCGGCGTAGTACGCCGCCGACTTGGCCGACTCGACCTCGAGCAGCATGTCAGCGCACTTGTGCTTGATGGCCTGGAACGAGCCGATCGGACGACCGAATTGGACGCGAACCTTGGCGTACTCAACTGCCATGTCGAGACACATCTGAGCGCCACCGACCTGCTCAGCGGCAAGGGCAACCGCAGCCAGATCGAGGACAGTCTCCATCGTCGCCCACCCACCACCATCGGTGCCGATGAGCGTGGCAGACACGTCGGCGAAATCAAGCTTCGCTTGCTTACGGGTCTGATCCATGGTGGAGAGAGCGGTGCGGGTCAGGCCAGCCGCATCAGCGTCGACGCTGAACAGCGACACGCCGGCATCGGTACGCGCCGCAACCAGAATCAGGTTTGCGGTGTGACCATCGAGCACAAAGCTCTTTGTGCCGGTGAGGGTGTGGCCGTCGCCGCTGGCGGAAGCCTGCATGGTGATGCCGCCCTCGTCCCAGCGACCGCTCTCCTCGGTGAAGGCGAGTGCAGCACGAGTTTCTCCCGCAGCGATGCTGGGGAGGTGTGCAGCTTTGGCTGCATCATCGCCGCTGTGCAGCAGGGCGTTGGCAGCGAGCACACATGAGGAGAAGTAGGGGGCGCACAGCAGGGCGCGGCCCATCTCTTCAAGGATGACTACCTGCTCGATGGAGCCGTAGCCCTGGCCACCGTATTCTTCGGGGATTGCCAGTGCCTGGAGACCCATCTGCTCAGCCATCTGGTTCCAGACGGCTTCGTCATAGCCATGCTCGGTGTCCATCTGCTCGCGGACGGCCGACTCGGCCGACTTGTCCGCAAGGAAGCTCCGGACAAACTCGCGCAGCTGTTCTTGCTCTTCGGAGAATGCAAAGTTCATGACCAAGAACGTAGCGACATGATCGCCACATTCCAAGTTATGATGTGTACTCTAGTGTACACATGCGAGACCTTTTCACATGATGAGTCGTGACGGCCAGCCTCAACTCGGTATTCGAGAGTTACGGGCCGACCTCACCACCCACGTGCGCCGCGCCGGAGCTGGGCAGCGCGTCGTAATTACCGTCGACGGCCAACCCATCGCCCAACTTGGTCCACTCACGCCGACGACCGAGCCGACCCTTGACGACCTCGCAGCTGCCGGCCTTGTCCGTCTCCCCGTTCGAGATGACAAGCCGGCGGCCACTCAATCAACGCCAACTCTCCCTGTGGACCTCGCCCCCGATCGAGTGCTCGCCGAACTTCGTGGCGATATTCCCCGCCGCCGATGAAGATCCTTGCTCTGGACCCGTCTGCGCTGCTGCAGCGATATACCGGAGGCTCTCATCGTCGGCTCATCAACGACGCCATGACCGATGCCGATATCTGGGCCATTTCCGATCTCGCCCGGGCTGAGCTCCTGATGGCACTCCACCGCTCAGCCCCGGATCCATACACGGCAGCAGACCTCGCCGCTGCGGCCCGAGCCGACATTGATGCGATGACGGTGGTACCAGTCGATGAACGCTGCCTAGGCCGAGCAGTCGAGGTCGGAACCCTCTACGGCCTCACCACCATCGATGCAGTGCACCTCGCAGCTCTTGATCGGCTCCCCCGACCAGTCCAATTCGCTACCCTCGATTTCCGCCAAATCCCCGCCGCAGTTGCTCTCGACTTCGAAGTCATCACCCCGGAAGTGGCCTAAAACCGATGCCAGATACTTCCGAAGACAAACCGCTCCCGGCAGACCAACGCCCGTTCGATGACACGCCGATTTCTACGGCAAACCTCCCCGCGCTACCGACCCGAGACCGCAATATCTCTGCTGAAGCGTGGATCGAGGCTCCAGCTGCATTGATGGAGTCCGGCAACGACATCGGTTCACCGCGCATTGCCTACAAGCGTCGGCTCGGTTCATGGTTGCTCTGGCGCGCCGGACCCGCCCGCGGTGCCGACGCTCGCTACACCGCCATCCACGCTGACGATAACTCGCAGGTCTTCACCTTCCGTCTCCTCCCCAATGGCACGGGCTCTGGCATCGGCCCCAGTGGTCGCGAACACGAACGATTGCGAATCTGGAAGGAAGATCTCATTACCACCAATGACCCGAAGTCACACCACACATCAATATCTGGGTCAGATCTTCACCCTGACCATCATGCAGAGCAGGGCTACCTCCGTCATGCCCGAGCAACACTCGAGGCGATGATCGAACGGACGCAGCGAGTGCTCGAGTTCAGCGAGCAACGCGTCCGCGACGAGGACTCCGTCGACGCCAAAATCGCGCAGTCCAAGATGGTCGAGCGACTCCATGCGGTCAATGTTGGCAACGTTGCCCTGTGCTTCGGCCGTATCGATGAAGACCCGATCATCGCCGACGGCGACCAGTGGTACGTGGGCCGCCGCCACATCGAAAACGCTGATGGCAGGACAGTTATCGTCGACTGGCGGGCTCCGGTGGCGATTCCCTTCTACCGAGCGACTGCCGCCGATGCGTTCGGTCTCTCGCGTCGCCGACGCTTCTCGACCGAAGTTGACGAACTCGTAGCCATCTTCGATGAGCACCTGGACGACCCTGACTCTATGAGCGCGGCGGGAATCCCCGATCCGGTACTCGCAGAGATCGAGCAAGGCCGTAGTGGTGAGATGTCGGACATCGTGGCCACCATCGCTGCAGAGCAGGATGAGATCATCCGCGCCCCACTCAGCGAATGCCTCCTGGTGCAGGGCGGTCCCGGCACCGGCAAGACGGCGGTGGGTCTTCACCGGGCGGCGTTCCTTCTCTTCGAACACCGGGCGGCTCTGGCACAAAGCCATGTTCTCGTGATCGGACCCAACCGGGTCTTCCTTCGCTACGTGTCCAATGTGCTCCCTTCGCTCGGTGAGACAGCGGTGACCCAGGCGACGATCACGTCGCTGCTCAGTTCCCGGGTACGCGTCCGCGGTGAAGACTCAGCCGCTGTTACCGAACTCAAGGGCCGAGCGACAATGACGCAGGTCTTGCGACGCCTAGCGGACGCCCGCATCAAGGTGCCGAACGAGGAGCAAGCCGTACCGATCGGTCTCCGATCTGTGCGGTTCACACCTGCCGTGATCAACGCGGCGATGAAGACTGCCCGCAACAACACTCTCCCACTCAACGACGCAAAAGGGGTCTTCGCTCAAGTCCTCCTGCGTGAGGCACGGCAACAGTTGCTCGACCGAGGCGTTTTTGAAGAAGACCTTGCTCGCATACTTCCCGACCTCCGTAAGAGCAGCGGTTTCAAGAAAATGGTCGACAAGATCTGGCCCAATCTTTCCGGTGCACAACTCGTTCGCTTTCTTCTCGGGAGCCCGACCAACCGAAACAAAGCAATCGATGGTCTGCTCTCGCCTGAAGAAGGCAACCTTCTACAGCGCTCTTCGGCCAAGAAGATCGCGGACGAGCCGTGGACTGCGGCAGACCTACCCCTACTCGACGAGGGCAACGCGATCGCTTCCGGTGGTGGTCGCCGCTACGGCCATGTGGTAATCGACGAGGCCCAAGACCTGTCCGCGATGGCGCTACGCGCCGCCGGGCGTCGAGCCACCAACGCCTCAATGACGATCCTGGGGGACATCGCTCAATCGACCGGCATTGGGGCTCAGGAGTCATGGGATGCTGTCACGACCAGTCTCGGAATCGATGGTTCGTTAGTGCGTCGACGCGAACTCACGGTGGGCTATCGAGTACCCGGCCCGATCCTTGAGTACGCCAACCAACTGCTACCAATCACCGCTCCTGACATCACCCCGTCGACATCTATTCGCAGCCGTGGCATCGGTGCCGAGCATCATCAAGTCGACACAGCAGCCATCGGATCGACCGTGGCCAAACTGGCTGCCGACCTTGGCGGCGAGTGGTCAACCATCGGCGTGATCGCGCCCAGAACCCACATGGATGACGTGCTCCAGGCTCTTGCCGAGGCTGGGCTCGAAGCGGGGGACACGCGCAAAGCATTGGAACTCGACAAACCAATCTCGGTCGTCGACCCACCCACGGCAAAGGGCCTGGAATTCGACGCAACAATCGTCGTTGAGCCCGCCGACTTCGTCGATCTGCCCAACGGACTACGTCTGCTCTATGTGGCACTCACTCGACCCGTGCAGCGTTTACTCATCGTGCGAGTCGGCGAGATGCCATCCCCTCTCTAACCCGAAGTCAACGACGCCAACGTCGAGGTGCATCATTATTCGATGTGATACGTCGCACAAGACCAGAACCTGAGAGTCCGGATGTGGCGCGACCGTTCGCTCCACAAGAAGAAACTAGGATTCCCCCATGCCCGAAACTCCATGGACTGGCGACATCGTCAGCCTCGTTGATGCCTTTCGTTCCGGTGAGCGCCACCCCACCGAAGAACTCGCCGCCACCTTCGCCGCCGTTGACGCCAGCGGTCTCAACGCCGTCTGCCACATTGACACCGACGCCGCTCACGAGACTGCAGCCAGAGCCGACACCAGCCTCCCGTTTGGTGGCGTCCCTCTCGCAGTCAAAGAACTGCTCGCTGTAGCCGGATGGCCGGCAGCAGAAGGATCGCTTCCCCTCGCCAACCGGACGTTCGCCGAGGACTCCGTCTCAGTTCGCCGCCTCAAGGCCGCAGGAGCAGTGGCCGCGGTCCAGACCACGTCGAGCGAGTTTGGCGGCACCAACCAAACGACCACCAAAATTCACGGCGCTACCCGCAACCCTTGGAACCCTGATCGAACACCCGGCGGAAGCAGCGGTGGATCAGCCGCGGGAGTCGCCGGCGGGATCTTTACCCTCGCCACGGCCAGCGATGGAGGCGGATCGATTCGCATCCCCGCTGGTTTCTGTGGCCTCTTCGGCCTGAAGTCCACCTATGGCCGAATCCCCCGAGGTCCAGGCATCATCCTGGGCAACGCCACATCAGTGGAGGGATCAGTCAGCCGCAGTGTCCGAGACTCAGCCCGATTCCTTGATGTCACAAACGGCTTCGATCTCGACGATCCCAAGTCATTGCCCCGCGTCGAGGGCTACGAGAAAAATCTTGAGACACATATCGACGAGATCCGGACCTTGCGAGTAGCAGTCGTCCCCGGACTCGGATGTGCAACCATCGGCCCCGAATCAGAGGAACTGATCCGAGCGGCGGCCGAAGAACTCATCACCGTCACCGGCATGCGGCGCGTCGACATCAACCTGCGACTCCCCAACATCATGGGAGCGTGGGGGCTCACCGGCACAGTCGGCACCCGCAAGAGTCTCGGCGATCTCTGGCCCGATTGCGGTGCGGACATCACGGGCGCAATGCGCGTCGGCATCGAGC
The DNA here is from genome assembly GCA_018699415.1 of Acidimicrobiaceae bacterium. GTDB lineage: Bacteria > Actinomycetota > Acidimicrobiia > Acidimicrobiales > Aldehydirespiratoraceae > JAACCU01. Next base: position 6,569 of record JABIQM010000119.1, on the reverse strand, counting down.
GCGCCGAAGCAAATTTTGACCTCAACACCATGGTGAAGGCCGAAACCCGGCGGGTCGAACTCAACACCGCGATGGCAGCCATGTTTGCTGATGCTGACATCGTCCTCGCCGCCACCAACCCGGCCACTGCATTTAACGCCGAGGGGCACCTCCCGAGTACGTTCGAGGGGGTCGAGGCGCGCTCTAGTAACAATGGTGCCCTCACCGCACCGTCCAACATTTTCGGCAATCCCGCCGCCGCACTGCCGGTGGGTCTGGCGAGCGATGGGCTCCCTGTGAGCCTCCAGATCCTGGCGCCGCATTATCGAGAGGACCTGCTCCTCGACCTCGGACGGGCATGGGAACGACATCGTCCATGGCCGTTGCTCGCACCCCTGACGAACTAGACGAGTTCTCCGACAAGGAGCGCCACCGGTTTCGGTAACCTGCCCTATGCGAGCCTTTGCAGCTGACGATCCTGAGCGTTTTGCGAAACGCTACGGGCTCACGGGAACAACCGCCGAGATGGCGACTGAATTTGAGACACTGGGCAGCGACTACCAGGCCAACGGCTACACGACCATGGAGCAGGCCGACCGTCTTCGCAACGAACTCGAGCTCCAACCGGGCAAGGTGTTGGTGGATCTGGGTTCAGGGTGCGGCTGGCCGGGCCTGTACCTGGCGCAGAGCGCAGGATGCGCCGTGATTAGCATCGATCCGGTGGCAGAGGGATGCGCCACAGCAAATCGACGATTGATACGTGATGGTCTTGTTTCGCCCTCAGCTTCGATCCGCGGCGACGCCGAATCGATTCCTATCCGTCCGGCATCGGTCGATGCGGTGACCCATGGCGACCTCTTATGTTGAATTCGCCGTAAGCACTCCGTGTTGAGCGCATGCCGAAGGATCCTCAAGCCAGGAGGACGGATGGCATTCTTCACCATCCAACCAACCCCTGGTCTCACCGGCCGCGACCGACGGCGCGCCAACGCTGCCGGGCCAGGTAGCGGCGCTGTACGGACGAGTTATCAGAGTTTGCTGCGGGCGGCCGGGTTCGAGCAGATCACCGCAATCGACGCGACCGCCGACTACCGGGCAACTCAGCAGCGCTGGATCGACGCTGGGACACGTCATGAAGAACCGTTGCGAGTATCCATGGGTGACGAGATGTACAGCGATCGACTCAGTAGCCGCAGACGAACGCTCGCCGGACTCGACGAGGGCCTCCTGGCACGCTTCCTCTACACAGCACAGCGGCCCGCGACCCAGTCCACGATGACGGCAACGAATTAGCACTACGGCGGTAGGACAAACCTGGCCTGGTCCATAGACTTTCACCTATGTCCGAGGTTCCCCTATTCGAAATCAAGGGTCTGTACGCCAGCACTGTTGAAGGTGGCATCGAGATCCTGAAAGGTGTCGATCTCGCGGTCGGCATCGGTGAAGTCCACGCCCTCATGGGCCCCAACGGCAGTGGTAAGTCCACGCTCGCCAGCGTCCTGCTTGGAAGCCCCGAGTACGAGGTCACCGGTGGGTCAATCCACTTCCGTGGTGAAGACGTCACCGAGTGGCCCGCAGACGTACGTGGCAAGGCAGGCTTGTTCCTGGCGTTTCAGTACCCCCAAGAGATTCCAGGCGTCTCCGTCCTCAACTTCCTGCGCCAGTCGCTCTCCGCTCGCAAAGGCATCGACCTATCAGTCCTTGAGTTGCGTCTTGCCATCATGGAGTGGATGGAACGTTTGGAAATGGACGAGTCGTTCGCTGATCGCTACCTCAACGAGGGTTTCTCCGGCGGCGAGAAGAAGCGCAACGAGATCCTTCAGATGGCCATACTCGAACCCGAGATGGCGATCCTCGACGAGACCGATTCTGGCCTCGACATTGATGCCCTCAGAGTCGTCAGCCGCGGCGTGCAGGAAGTCCGTCGTGACCGTCCTGAGCTTGGTGTCCTCGCTATCACTCACTACCAGCGTCTCCTCGATGAGCTACAGCCCGATCAGGTCCATGTGATTATCGACGGCCGCATCGTTGAGTCCGGCGACGCCGAACTCGCGAAGCAGTTGGAGCGGGATGGCTACGAACGCTTCGGAGTTTCGGCATGACCGACTGGGCCGCGATCAAGGCCGACTTCCCCGTGCTCCGCCAGCAAGTACACGGCGTCCCCCTTGTCTACCTCGATTCGGGCAACACGTCGCAGAAGCCGCAGCAGGTCATCGACGCCATGTCGACCTACTACGAGACCATCAACGCCAACGTGCACCGCGGCTCATACGAAATCGCAGTGAAAGCGACCGATGCGCTCGAAAACGCTCGCAAGCGGGCCGCCGTGTTCATCAACGCTCCGTCCGCCAAAGAGGTCGTCTTCACCAAGAACGCCACCGAGGCTATGAACCTGCTAGCTCGCTCCTGGGGTGGCGCCAACCTCAGCGAAGGCGACGCCGTTGTGATCTCCGAAATGGAGCACCACGCCAACATTGTGCCGTGGCACATGCTCGCTGCCGAAAAGGGAATCGAGCTCCGCTGGATCTCCGTCAACGACGATGGCCATCTTGATCTCAGCAATCTCGATGAACTACTCGACGGCGCCAAGCTTTTATCGATCACAGCCATGAGTAATGTGCTCGGCACCCTCAATCCGATCGAACGCCTTGCGGAAGCCGCTCATGCCCACGGCGCATTGATCGCCGTGGACGGTAGCCAATACGTGCCCCATATCGCCACCGATGTGCAGGCCATGGGCGCCGACTTCCTGATCTTCACCGGTCACAAGATGCTCGGCCCAATGGGTATCGGAGTGCTGTGGACTCGAGAAGAAATCCTCGAAGCCATGCCCCCGTTCCTCGGTGGCGGCGAGATGATCCTCCATGTCACCAAGGAAGGTTTCACTACCAACGACATCCCCTGGAAGTTTGAAGCTGGAACCCCGATGGTCGCCGAGGCCGTGGGGCTTGCTGCGGCGATCGACTACCTCAGCGACATCGGCATGGACGAAGTGCGAAAGCACGAAGTCGAGCTCACCGCCTACGCGATGCGCACTCTCAAGGAGCGTCACGGCGACAAGATCACTATTCATGGCCCGTCGGAGCCCGCTGAGCGCGGCGGCGTGTTGTCGTTCGTCTACGACCAGGTTCACCCCCACGATGTCGCCCAAGTCCTCGACCAAAAGGGTATCTGCGTTCGGGCCGGCCACCATTGCGCCAAGCCATTGCTGCAGACTCTGCAGGTGCCCGCCACAAGCCGAGTATCGCTCTATATCTACAATGACAAATCCGACATCGACCTGCTCGCTGAGACGCTCACCGAGGCGTCCGATATCTTCTCGTTTTAAGGACCAGAACCCCGTATGCCCGGCCTCGAAGACCTCTACCGAGAGATCATCCTCGATCACTACCGCTCGCCTCGGAACCGTGGCGAACTCGAGACACCACCTGCTGTAAAGAGCGAGGGGTTCAACCCGCTCTGTGGCGATGAGATCATCGTCTACATCGATGTGGATGATGATGGCCTCATCACCGACGTCGCCATCGGCGGTCAGGGCTGCTCTATAAGCCAGTCCTCGGCCTCGATGATGTCGGCCGCCGTGAAGGGCGAGACCGTCACCTACGCTCGCCGCTTGATTGGCGCCTTCAAGGGCCTGATGTCCATTCACGAAGGTGAAATCGGTGGCGACGGGAGCGAAGCCGAAATGGGCATTGAACTCAGCATCGACTCTGGCGACACGAAACTCGGCGACCTCGAGGCGCTCAAGGGCGTCGTGAAATTCCCCGTCCGTATCAAATGCGCCACCCTCAGCTGGAACACGCTGGCCCAAGCCCTCGACGAGGCCTCCCCCATTACCTGATCCTGTTTGTCGTCGGCATGTAGGGTCGCCGAGTGATGGATCGCTTCAATCTTGGTACTCACACGAGAACCATCTCGACCACATCTACAGAGGCGCAGCGCTGGTTCGATATCGGCATGAATTGGCTCTACGGTTTCAACCACGAAGAAGCGGTGACGTGCTTCGAGCGAGCGATCGAATACGACCCCGACTGCGTCATGGCCCATTGGGGAGCCGCACTGGGGGCGGGCCCGTTCTACAACTATGGGTGGCGCCAATTCAGCACCGAAGAAGCCAATGAAGCCACCGACTTCGGTCACGGCCACATCCAGAAAGCCCGTGCGCTCGCGCACACCGCCACCGACGTGGAAAACGCTCTGGTCGAAGCTTTGGCGATGCGGTTCCAGTACTCGCACAGCGTCTCCGTCAGCGAGTTCGATCAGTGCGACGACGACTACGCCGATGCCATGCGGGGCGTCTACCAGCGGTTCCCCAACGACCATGATGTGATGGCGTTGTTCGTTGAGGCAGCGATAAGCCGAACGCCGTGGCAACTCTGGGACGTGAAACGAGGAGTCCCCGCCGCCGGCGCCGACACGCTGGAGGCACTCCACGTCCTTGAGCGATCGATAGATCTGAAAGACAAAGCCAACAAACCCCAGCACCCGGCCATCCTGCACCTCCACATCCACACAACCGAGATGTCGACTGAGCCCGAACGCTCGATGCGCCCCGCCGACCTCCTCTCCACCATGTGCCCCGACGCTGGCCATCTGAACCACATGCCGGGCCACACCTACGTGCTCTGCGGCAACTACGAGAAGGCAAAGATCGCCAGCGAGAAGGCGATCGAGGCCGACGATATGTACCTCGACTACGCAGGTCCGTTCAACTTTTACACCTCTGCTCGCTGCCACGACCTTCATCTGATGATGTACACCTGCATGCTGCTCGGTCAGTTCAAGCCAGCATTGGCAGCCGCCGAGAAGATGTGCGCCACCCTTACCGAGGACGTACTGAGCGTGGCGGGAAAGCCTCAGCTCGCAATGACCATGGAAGGTTATTACTCCATGAAGATGCACGTGCTGGTGCGGTTCGGCCGATGGCACGAGATCGTCGACGAACCGATGCCCGACAACCCCGATCTCTATTGCGTGTCAACCGCCATGCACCACTACGCCAAAGGAATTGCCTACGCCACCCTGAAGAACTTCACCGCAGCGGAACGTGAGCGCGAGGCGTTTGGCGTTGCGCTCGCCCGAATTCCTGAGGAGCGCCTGTTCTTCAATAATTCGGCACAGTCGATCCTTGGAGTTGGGGAAATGATGCTGAACGGCGAAGTCGAATACCACAAGGGCAACCACGACGTCGGCTTCGCCAGCCTTCGCCAAGCCGTCGCCCGCGACGACGACCTGGCCTACACCGAGCCCTGGGCATGGATGCATCCGCCTCGCCATGCATTGGCAGCGCTGTTGACCGAGCAGGGCCACTATGACGAGGCCGAATCCCTGTGTCGAGCCGACCTCGGACTCAACGACACGGTGCAGCGGTGTGCTCAGCATCCAGACAATGTGTGGGCGCTCCACGGACTCGTCGAGTGCGTTGGACGGCGCGGCGAGTCGCCAGAACTCACCGGACTGCAGGCGAAGCTCGACGAAGCTCTGGCGAAGACCGATACGGCAATCACATCCTCGTGCATGTGCCGGGGCATGGGGGATGCCTGATGATCGCCAGTCTGATGATGTACCGGCGGCCTGAGCTTGACGCCGCCCACGATCGGTACTGGGCACTCATCCGATCGAATCTGGCCGAGGTGGGAATCGACAGCCCCGACACACTGTCGCAGGACGCCGACGAGTTCTTCGTCTGGAAGCATGCCGACCTGACCTTGAGTCAGACCTGTGGAATGCCGTACCGGCTTTGGCTTTACCGCGAGGTCACGCTCGTCGGCACACCCGACTTTGGGATCGATGGATGCCCACCCGGTTACTACATCAGTCCCCTCGTAGTCCGAGCCGACGACACCCGCTCAACGGTCGATGCGTTCCGTAATGCTCGCTTCGCATACAACCAGACTCACTCGCAGTCTGGGTTCGCCGCTGCCTACAACCACCTCGACCGTCACGGATGGTGGTTCAACGAACTCCTTCACACCGGGCAACATCTCGAGTCGGCTCGCTCGGTTGCTGAGGGGCGAGCTGATATCGCTTCGCTCGACGCCGTGTCGTGGCGACTGATGGAGGCCTACGAGTCGTTCGCTACCGAACTTCGGGTCCTCGAATGGACCAAACCGACGCCAGGGCTTCCGCTCATCACCGCCAAGGGGAACGACGCCGGTGCGATCTTCGCTGCCGTGGAGCGAGCAATCCACCAACTAACAACCGCAGACCAGGCCAGTCTCGGCCTTGTCGGGCTCGTGCGAATCCCAGCTGAGGACTATCTCGCTATTCCGAATCCGCCGGAAAGTGCAGGCTTGCCCGCTGCGTGATCATCACCGCAACCTCGGGCCCAACAAGCGCTTCAAGCTCTCCGGCCAATGACTCCGCCACCGGCTTGTCGCCGACGAACGCTGCCGCTTCCTCGGTGCAGCACCACGCCATGGTGGCATCAGTTCCCCAGTCCGCCCGAGTCCAGCGGCGCAGCGTGGCGACGTCTCCGCCTGCACCCTCGGCTCGAAGCGGCAGTTGCCAGCACACGGCGGGCTTCCAGTCCATCGGTCGTTCACCGTCCGCCTCTGCCTGTAAGTGTAAGGCGCACCCGGCCCCGCCCT
>JABIQM010000247.1 GCA_018699415.1 Acidimicrobiaceae bacterium | reverse complement strand
TCCCCCAATAGATGGCCTTGCCCGACGTGACGATGTCGTGCATCGCCCACACCGTTTCCTCGATCGGGGTCGCAGGGTCGGGCCGGTGGCAATAGATCACGTCGACAAAGTCGGTTTGCAAGCGCTCCAGCGACGCCTCGATCCCCTGCATCAGGTACTTGCGGTTGAGGGTGAGGCGCATGTTCGGCACCTCACCGTGCATTCCCCAAAAGAACTTGGTTGTCAGCGCATACGACCAGCGAGGCCAACCCAGTTCCTGGAAGGCGCGGCCCATGATCGCCTCGCTCTCACCGGCCGCGTAGCCCTCCGCGTTATCAAAGAAGTTGCATCCGGCGTCGCCGGCCGCAGCCAGGCACTCGACCGCCAACGAATCGTCGAGTTGGGTGTCGAAAGTGACCCAGCTACCAAACGAAAGGACGCTGACCTTGAGCCCCGTCGAGCCGAGCCGCCGGTATTCCATCTTTGGATTCACTGCTGGTTGAGCCATCTCCGGAACCTAGCGGGCTGCGGCTAGGAGATGGAACATTTATCTGTCCGGGGAAATTCACACCGACTGGCGTGGAACGATCCGATCGATCACCGATGACGCCAGCCTCCCCGTCGGCTACTACGGACCGGTGACCCATGATCCTGCGTTACGTGACCATCGGACAACTCTAGGGGCCGCTGTTCATTGCGTCTGTGCGTTCATCTACACTCCGAGTATGAATGACCTTGTCGGTGTTGTGCTTGGCGCCGGTTCGTCCCGGCGACTCGGCCGACCGAAACAAACCCTCGACTTCGGCGGACAGAGCTTGCTGTCGTACGTCACCCACGACATCGAAGCCGCCGAGTCATTGACGCGCATCTATCTGGTGCTTGGAGGCGGAAGCGAGGAAGCCCAAGCATCGCTCGATCTCCAACGAGCCCAGATTGTTCGCAACGACTCCTACGGAACAGGATGTGCATCCTCACTTCTCGCCGGACTTGACGCCGCTGGCGCCTGCGACGCAATCGTGATGCTGCTCGGCGATATGCCCGGGGTCAGCGCCGACGTCATCGACAGTGTCATGAATGCCTGGCGAGACAACCCCACTTGGGCCGCGGTCACCGAGTATCGCGGCGAACTCGGCCACCCTTTCGTGTTCAGCGCAGCCGCGTTCGACCAACTCCGGGGCCTCCACGGCGACAAAGCGGTCTGGAAAATCGTCGACAACGAACCGGTCACACGAGTGGCACGTATCGCCGTCGATCGAGATCTCCCACGCGATATCGACACGTGGGACGACTATGACGACGTTTGCGCACAGTTCGGATTCGCTACCGGCCAACACGACCGAGGCACCTGAGCCATGTACGGCATCGCATTAAGTGCTGCATCATGCATTCGAGCGGGAACACGGGTCGATATCGCGTGGATCGTCGATCGTCATGACGGCAATCCGTTCGACCCCAGCGAGACAATCGCGATCACCCCCGGCGGCGGGCGCCTCGGATCGTTGCTCAACGGCGCACTCGATGGCCAACTCATCGAACTGGCAGGAACGCAAGGCGACCAGGGCCGACTCGTTCGTCTCGACATCAGCCCGGTTGATGCGGCCGTCTCCGGCACAGAACCGGGCTCTGGCATCGGATGCATGCTCGTGCCCGGCACGGCCCTGCCCGAGGAGCTGTGGGAGATGCTCCTTTCACGTGAACCGGTCTGCCTCATCGCTGAACTCGACGGAGACACCGTCATTCAGTGGGGGCTGCACACCTCAGAATCAGTTGCAGATGCCGGCGACAAACCGCTGCAGGTCTTCGAGCAGGGATCCAGCGCAACCGACCTTTCACCGCACACGGTGACCACCGTCCTGCAGCCGAGATCGACGCTCGTCGTTGTCGGAGGCGGCGAGATCGCCGACTCTCTCGAACGAATCGCGACCATGCTCGGATGGCAGACATCGATCACGAGAGAGGCCGGAATCGCCTCGGGCCTCATCGCCGCGCTCTCACCGATCGACAGTGTCGTGGTGATCGGTCACGACCTAGAACTGACCGGGAAAGCACTGCTCGATGCTCTCTCCAGCGATGCCGGCTACATCGGCGCCGTCGGCCCGCGCCACCTCCAAGAAACTCGAGCCGACTGGTTGGCGTACCGAGGGATGACTGACCTGGCTCGATTGCGAGGACCCGCCGGAATCGACATCGGGGCGCGAACACCGCAAGAAATCGCATTGTCGATCACCGCCGAAATCGTCGCCGCACAGATCGCCTCGCCCACCGCCTCGCGCTAACGAAGGGGACGCTACCGGCCAGAGGCAGTAGCCTTACCGAACGCAAGGTCAACCACCACGAGCCAACCAATGGAAGCGTCAAGCAATGACCACTGAGCACGAAGAGGCAGACAATCCATCCCACACCATGTGGGCCGCTGACGACCAGGCCGGCGAAGACACGTTCGATGAAGACTGCAGCCCAACCCGGGTGTGCCGCAACGCCCGGGCCTTCAGCTTCGAAGGCATCGCCGAAGATGGGCGTGACCTGAAGACCGCTTGGCGCGAGACTCTTGAGCGCGAAGGCAAACTCAGCAGCTCAACCGAATCGATCCGTGATCTGGTGCTTGGCCAGACCGCGGCCGACTGACCCGTTCGAGAGGCTGCGATATGACAGCCGAAACCGGAGAACGCGCTCCGAAAAGCATTACCGACCTCACCGACATGCTCCGCGACGGCGAATACCTGGCCGATCGCGGCTTATCCACCGCCTTGTATATCGCCCTGGAGCTGGGTCGCCCCTTACTGCTCGAAGGTGAGGTCGGCGTCGGCAAGACCGAACTGGCCAAGGTGCTTGCATCCATCTTTGGCCGGCGGTTGATCCGGTTGCAGTGCTACGAGGGAATCGACACCAACCAAGCACTTTACGAATGGGACTACGC
>JABIQM010000162.1 GCA_018699415.1 Acidimicrobiaceae bacterium | reverse complement strand
CGACGCTGATGGTGTCTGCGACTACACCAGTCGCGGCCGCAATCTTTGACACCGTGTCATCGATGTAGTTGGCGGTCCAGATGTGGGTGCCGTCAAAGGCCACCCCCACCGGGCCGTCACCGACGCCGATGGTGGCTGCGACTACACCGGTGGCGGCCACAATCTTCGACACCGTGCCACCGTTGAAGTTGGTGACCCAGATGTGGGTGCCGTCAAAGGCCACCCCCACCGGGTCGTTACCGACGTCGCTGGTGGCCCAGTTCGACCATTGCAGCAACGGCACCGACCGCCCAAGAGCGTCAACCCTGTCACCCAACCCCGCCAACTCCCCAGCATTCGCATCAGTGGTTGTCTGTGCGGTGTCGGCATCCGTTTGTGCTGCGGCTGCGGTTGTTTGGGCGGTGTTGATGTTGGTTCGGATGTCGTCAAGGAGCGGGTCGATCACCTGCTTTTGATGCCGGTACATGAACGTCACGTTTTGGCCTCTGGTCACCGGATCATCAGGCGAAAACGTCGTCGCCGATGTGCCGGTGGTGACACCGTTATCAAACGCCCACTGGACCGGTTCGCTATAAAATTTGCCGTCAGGCACATCATCAAAAACGTGCGACGCCAACGCAACCGCGGGAACAAGCAAAGAAACAACAAGAACGCTGAGCGCCAGCTTTGACTTCGTGATCTTCATCGAATCTTTGCCTTCCAAAGGAGAACCAACAATGCGACGCTACACCGAGCGAGCCAAGCCGAAACCACCCTGATCGGGACTCGCTTCGAACTTGGCCAGCCTTGCCCGAAGAATCGCGCCGACGTCTTCTCGTTCTTTTGGATCTTGAGCCGCGGGAGGAGGCTGGTAGAGGGTTTCCGGCGGCACCAACCGCAGAAGCCCCAACGCGGCGCGTAGGTCACCGGCATCCAGATGATCTGTCACGACCCGCAACGCCTGACCGACCGCAGCTCCAACGCGGTCATTGACCTCAGCGGCGCGCTCACGGCGGCGACGTTCCAGTTCGCTACGAAACTCGCCTCGGTGATTCACCCACTCCGTGACCGTCGTGCGCGCCACACCCGCAGCGTCCGCCGCTTCACGATGCGTCGCACCGGTGAGAAGCGTGTCGATGGCGATGAGCTTCGAATCAGAAAGCCCGGCTGGTCGGGTTTGGTCTGGATCGGACATCAGCGATGGTTCCATTCCCGAAGGGGAGTCATAACTGGGCCAAAAGGCGGGATCGTGAACGTCACGATTTCGTGGTTCCCAGCGCTATTTCAAGGAAGGGCCGGTGTTGTTCAAGGTTCTGCAACCAGTCGAACACCTGGTTCCAACTGTGAGTGCTTAGGGGTACCAATTGAAAGCCCAGGTCAGAGTCGCTTTCAAAGCGGCTTTTCTGGTTCTCTGGCCCTCTAGCCAATGGAATGCCAATGAATGCGTCCGGCGCAGCGGCACTCCATCCCGAAGCGGTGGCAAGGAGAAGCGATATGAATGGTTTCGTCCGCCGGGGAGGCGATGCGCGGAAACTGAAGGTTTCTCTCGGCGCCGATGCAGTCGCTGGCAAATAGTGCTTCGCCTATCGGACGGTGCGTGGTGGCAAGCGCGAGGCGCAGCGCATGCTTGCCGAGATGATCAGCGAGGCCGTTACGGGCCTTGTTGTTCGTACGAATGCCAGCGTCAGCGATTTGCTGGAGGCTTAGCTGGACAACGGCGGGTCGGCTTCGGCACTGCTATCCTCGCCGCGATCACTACACGCCCAGCGACATAGGGAGGGCAGTAGATGACCAGAGGCAGTCGGCCCAACATCATCATCTTGCAGGCGGACCAGATGGCGGCGCACGCTTTGCAGTTGTACGGCGGGTTCTCGGCGACCCCGAACCTTGCTGGGATAGCCGATGCAGGCACCGTTTTTGAGAACGCGTACTGCAACTATCCGCTTTGTGCGCCTTCGCGCTTCTCGATGATGACTGGCCAACTGCCAATGGCCATCGGCGCATTTGACAACGCGGCGGAGCTGCCAGCCAGTCTCCCGACGTTGGCTCACTATTTGCGTGGAGCCGGTTATCAGACGTGCCTCAGTGGGAAGATGCATTTCATCGGGCCGGATCAGCTGCATGGTTTCGAGGAGCGTGTGACAACCGAGATCTATCCGTCGGATTTCGCGTGGCTGCCGGACTGGAGCAGTGGGGAGCAGAGCTTCGCTCCAGTCCGCAACTCGATCGAAACGGGGGGTGTATGTGCATGGAACATGCAGCTGGCATTCGACGAGGACGTGACGTTCCAGGCGACCCGCAAAATTTATGAATACGCACGGCACCCGGATGATCCGTTCTGTCTGGTTGTATCGCTGACCCATCCACATCACCCGTTTCTGGTTACGCCCGAGTACTGGGAGCAGTTCGATCACAATGAGATTCCCGAGCCGAGCGTCGGCCGCTTGCCGGACTCAGAACTCGATGCCCACAGTGAGCGGGCGCGGCGCTTGCTGGGCGTTCATGAGACCGATGTGACCTCAGAACAGCGACGGAATGCTCGTCATGCGTACTTCGCTGCCATTCGCTATGTGGACGACAAGATTGGGACCGTGCTCGGCGCTCTCGAGGCCACTGGCGCCAGCGACAGCACGGCGGTCTTCATGGTTTCCGATCATGGCGAGATGCTGGGCGAGCGAGGGCTGTGGGCAAAGGATTGTTTCTTCGAGTGGGCGATGCGTATCCCCTTCTTGATGAAGCTGCCTGGCGATGGCGACCGGCGCCGAGTGTCGAAGAACGTGTCTCTGGTGGATCTGATGCCGACGATTCTCGACCTTGCAGGGGTCGATGTGAACGCGCTCAGCGAGCCGCTTGCGGGGAACAGTCTGCTTGCTGACGAGGCCGATCTCAGCGGTCGAGTCCTCGCCGAGTATTCCGCCGAGGCAGCGCAGTCCCCGATGGTGATGATCCGCGACGGCGACTACAAGTTCGTTCACGCAGAGACCGATTCGCCAATGCTCTTTGACCTATCGACGGATCCGGGCGAACTCGACAACCTGGCGACGAGTGAGGGACACACGGCGATTGTCGATGACCTTTCTGGCCAGGTTGCTGAGATCTGGGATCTGGAAGAACTCGATGTCGCGATCCGGCTGAGTCAGCGCCGTCGCTCCGTGGTCGGTGACGCGCTTGCGCTCGGCCGGCATACGAGTTGGGACTATGAGCCTGAGCGGGACTATTCAGACGTGTACGTTCGCGATGCAAGTGGTGGCGAGATCGCTGATCGACGGGTGCGCGTGCCGGCCAAGGGCTACCGGTTGCCCGGTGTGGACTGACCCGACGCGCGTGGCTCTGTGAGTTGCTGTTGCTGATGCCGCCTGCCAGACCGGCATTGACGATTGTTCCAATGACATGCAAGGCGGGATCGTTGCGTTCTTCGTCGAGCGAGTCGGCTCGGGCGTGTCGGTGGCCATTATTCGATCGAGCCTGGTCAGGCGGCGGTTCGGTATTCGTTGACGAGACCATCGCAGCGTGAGGTTCGGGCGACTCGGGGTGGAGTTCAAGTGATACTCGGTGCCTCGCTTGGGAGAGCTGCAACCCACCCGGACCTATCGGCCAGGGGGTCGTGCCTCAGCTACTTGAGGCTCTCGCCGGGGTGTGCCGAGGCCACATCCTTGCCAATGAACGCGTTGACAATCACTGTGACTGCTGCGCAGGTTCGGTGGCGACGAGGCGGCGGTGCATGCGGCACAGTCGCTGCGATTCCAGCTCGGTGCAATGATTGAGACATGCGACGCTTTGGTTCCCTGGTTCTCCTTGCTTCCTTCGCCGCTACCGGTTGTTTTGGCAGCGACAACCCAGCCGACCCAGTAGTAGAAATTGGAGCGATTGAAGAACTCCCAGTAGTAGAAAT
>JABIQM010000256.1 GCA_018699415.1 Acidimicrobiaceae bacterium | reverse complement strand
GCAATCGGAGCTCACGCGGACTCAACCGCGGACTCGCCGGGCCTCGCCGAGGTGGTCGCGTTTCGACGGTAGTGCTCTGACCAAGGATTTTATGTGGTGGGCCGTACTGGATTCGAACCAGTGACCTCTGCCGTGTGAAGGCAGCGCTCTAGCCAACTGAGCTAACGGCCCGGGACGGAAGACGATAGCGGGACTTGGCCTCAACCAGAACGGGAGCAAGTCACGCTGGGTCTGTCCCCGGAGTGACTTTGTAATGCTTGAGTTCAATGGGATTGCCCACGCGACGTAGAACCGAAGCCTTGGCCGCCCAGATGGTGACAAGCCCGCGTAGGACGTTGAAGTCTCCCGGTTGCCGTGACGACCTCAAAGTCAGTCTCTGCGCCAGGCAAGCGAGCGGTCGACGTCATCGACGGCGGGGACGACATGGTCGCCGCCGTCGATCTCGACGGTCAACCCGGGAACGGCGCCACCGGGTCCATGCCGAAATGATCCTCTGCCCATGCTGTCAGTTCCACCACTCGCACATCGTCGAGTTGATGGCCCACGATCTGCAACGCGAGTGGCATGCCATCGGAGGCGAAACCCATGCACGTGGTACCGGCGGGACGCTTGGTGACATTGAACGGCGCCGTGTTACCGACCCAGGCATTGGTGAACTCGCCGTTTACCGTACCCTGGCCTTCCGACGTCGGTGTCTGCCCGACCGTCATCGGCGTGATCAAGGCGTCGAAGCCCTTCATCGCCGCACCGAGCCGAACCGACAACGCCTGGGCGGCTTTGCGGGCCCGCTCGACGGCATCGACCGACAAGCGCTTCTCGGCACCGGCGATCAGGGTCTGTAGCCCCGGTGTGATCTCGTCGAAGGCGGGCGTACCGATCAGATGTCGATAACCGGGAACCATATTTCCGTAGAAGAGCAGCAGGAACGGCTTCATGACGTCCGGCATGATCGGGTCGGTCTCGATCACTTCGACGCCGGCCGCACGGATCCGAGCGATCGCAGCCTGGGTGATCTCGTTCACCTCGTCGTCAACGGGTGACCCATCAATGCTCGTGCACCAGAGCAACCGGGTCGGGGCCTCTGGCGCGTCGCACGCCGACCGAAACGAACCATCGAGCGCCGGCAGCGACCGAAGATCGTTGGCGTCGGGACCGACGACCACATCGAGCGCGAGCGCAACGTCGCGAATGCGTTGCGCCATCGGGCCAACGGTGGAGAGGTCCGCTGCCCCGAGGGGTGCAGGGCCGGCAGGAATCCGGCCCTGCGTTGGCTTGAAACTCGACATCCCGCAGACGCCCGAAGGAATCCGGATCGATCCGCCTCCATCCGACCCGGTCGCAAGCGGCACCATGCCTGCTGCAACTGCCGCCGACGAACCGCCGGATGAACCACCGGGCGACCGTTTGAGGTTCCAGGGATTCTTCGTGGCACCGAAAATCTGGTTGAAGGTGTCACCGATCCAGCCGGCCTCAGGAGTATTGGTCTTGCCGATCACAACACATCCGGCAGCTCGCAGCCGGGCGACCTCGGTCGAGTCGGTGCCCGCGGCTGCAGCGTCAGCGAGATGCATCGCTCCACGGGTCGTTCGGAAGCCGACTGCGTCCTCGAGGTCTTTCACCCCGATCGGAATGCCGGCAAGTACACCAACATCTTCTCCGGCCGCAATGCGAGCATCTACCGACGCAGCCTGAGCACGGGCACCAGCAGCATCAACGGCGACGAAAGCGTTCACCACATCATTGCTCGCTTTGATCCGAGCGACGGCCGCCTCGGTCACCTCGGTCGCGGTGAGTGTGCCTCCGCGAATCATGTCGGCCAGCGCCTCTACCGTGATCGCTCGAAAGTCCGGAACATCAACCATGGTCACAGACCCTACGCGAATCACTTCGGGCCACCCGAAGCGGTTCTCAAAGGACTGGTTCATCAGCCGGCGACCGATACTCTCGCCTCATGCCGCTGGTCTGCTGCCCGCACTGTGAAGAGGACGAGAACCTCGAAGGCAACACGGTCGACGGCGTGATCACCATCACCTGCGGCGAATGCGGCGCACGATGGGATCGGGATTTCACGCCCAAGTGCCCGACGTGCGGATCCACCGAGGTACGAGATGCACTCCAGGCAATTCTCGACAAGAGCCGAGGCAACCAACTGTCAATCCAGTCGCTCCGGGTAGTTTGGTTGTGCCCGGACTGCGACACGGACACGCTTCGCAGCTACCTCGACTCCAATGTCCCGCTCCCGCCCGACGAACTGCCGGTCAACGTCAACGACTGAGTTGCAGCATCCACTCCGAAGTGTGCTGCACCTCTAGAGCACAGCGACGAGACGTTCGAGCCTGGCGATGCGGGAGCCTTTGACCAGTACAGCATCGTCATCGGTGAGATCACCCAGGGCATCGACGGCTTGCTCGATGGTGTCCACGTGTTCGATGCCATCGCCATAGCCAGGGGCGTCGAACGCAACCACTCGGATTCCGAGCTCTGCGGCAAGGGCAGCCATGCGCAGATGTTCCGCCGCCGACTCCTCACCCAACTCTGCCATCACACCAAGCACCGCAACTCGGTGGCTGGCCGACATCAGGGCGAGTGATCGGAGGGCAGCAGCCACCGACATGGGATTGGCATTGTAGGTGTCGTCCAGAACTCGAGCACCTGACGTGAGCCGACCGAGTGACATTCGCATCGACGACAGCACAGGCGCCGCCAAGCCCGCGGCCACATCGTCTATCGCCATACCTAGCGCCAACGCAGCCGCAACCGCAGCGAGCGCGTTGTCGACCGAATGCAGTCCCCGTGCTCCAAGCCGGAGTTCGGTGTTACCCCACGGTGAGACAACGCGAAAGCTTGGGATCAACTCGTCATCAAGAGCAATGTTTTCGGCGCGCACATCGCCTGCGGCGCCAAACGTGACGATGCTCGCCGCAGTGCGACCAGCCATTGCGGCCACCAGTGAAACATCAGCGTTGAGAACGGCCACACCCCCGTCCATTTCGCCAGGCAAAGCCTCAATCAGTTCACCCTTCCCCTCAGCGACCGCCTCGATAGTGCCGAACTCGCTCGTGTGAGCAGAGCCAACCGTCGTGACAATCCCCATCGTCGGCCGAGCGATCGCACACAGTTCGGCAATGTGTCCAAGACCTCGAGCCCCCAACTCCAGAACCACAACCTCAGAGTCTTCGGGGGCTCGGGCGAGGGTCAGCGGCACCCCGATCTCGTTGTTGAACGAACGTTCGCTGGCGTGGGTCCGGCGAGTCGTCCCCAATGCCGCCGCAAGGAAATCCTTTGTCGTGGTCTTGCCCACCGACCCGGTAATCGCAATAACGTCTGCCCCACCAAGACGGCGGCGAGCAGCACGCCCCAACGCGGCAAGCGCAACTGCTGTGTCATCGACTCGAATCACCAACCGACCCAGGGCCGCAACATCGGTGCTGGCGAACGTGGCTACCGCTCCAGCGTCAAACGCCGAATCAATAAAGTCGTGACCATCTCGATCCGCGAGCACGGGCACAAACAGCGAACCGGCGTGGTCGGCGACCTCCCGGGAATCCTGGGTGACCCATTCGACTACAACATCTGGACCTTGTGCGTCGCCGCTCACGGCGCGAACAAGCTCGTCTCGGGTCCAACGCATCTGTGGAGTGTGACACGAGTACGGTCACAGGGTGGACGATCTCGACGAAACTGACTCGCCCGAGGCCAACATGGCAGACCCCAGGATCCGCCTGGTCCTGCTCTTCGGCGGATGTTCCGCCGAGCACGACGTCTCCTGTGTCTCTGCGCGCCACGTGCTCACAGCCGCTGACCCCGATCGCTATGACATCGAACTCGTAGGCATCACACGCTCGGGCCAGTGGGTGCTCGCCGAAGATGCTCGCCTTGCGCTGCAAGACGGTGCCGACACGATGCCCGAGTATCTGTCGGCTAGCGGACCAGCAGTGGAGCCGATGACGGCGCTAACTGGCACTGGTGGGCACGATGCTCCCCTCACCGTCGTTTTCCCAGTTCTGCATGGACCGATGGGGGAAGACGGCACCATTCAGGGTCTGCTCGAACTCGCCAACGTCGCCTATGTTGGCGCTGGCGTTCTCGCTTCTTCGCTGTGCATGGACAAGGTCGCGTGCAAAGACCATCTGGCGGCGCATGGTGTCGCACAATGCCGGTACCGCTGGTTCACAATCGACGAGGGACTACTCCGCCGCCCTGACGGGTCGACCGCAGTGCTCAACGACGAAGTCGATGTCGCTATTGACGATCTCGGGCTCCCGATGTTCATCAAGCCCGGCAACATGGGATCGTCGGTTGGCGTCTCCCGAGCGACCGATCGAGATGGTGTCATTGCGGCCATCGAGTTGGCTGCAAGCTATGACCGCGAGGTCATTCTCGAAGAAGAAATGCTCGGCCGCGAGATCGAGATATCGGTGCTTGGCAACGAGGACCCCGAAGCCAGCGTGGCCGGCGAGGTCGTTCCCGGTGCCGACTTCTACGACTACGAAGACAAGTACGACGATGGTGCAGATCTGATGATTCCCGCACCGCTCGACGAGACTGAACTCGCAGAAATGCAGCGCCTCGCTATCAGCGCCTATCGCGCCTGCAAGATCGAAGGTCTGTCCCGCGTCGACTTCTTCTACGAAGACGGGAGCCGCCACCCCGAGCGCACCCGCGGCTGGCTGATCAACGAGATCAACACAATGCCTGGCTTCACCCCAATCTCCATGTACCCGAAGATGTGGGCTGCTACCGGCATCGACTATCCATCGCTCATCAACCGTCTCGTCGATTTGGCCATCGCCCGTCACGAACGCAAGCGCCGCCATACCCGAACCGACCACTAGTTCCTGACCGGCTCCAACGCGGCTCGCAGGAAGCGGATGAGTTCTTGGCGGCGCGCGAGGGTGCCGCGTAAATTTGGAGCCAAGCCCATGGCCCGCTGGACTTCAAGCTCAGTGGCGACGCCCACGACCGTCGAATAGATCGACAACAGGAGCATCGATGGGTCCGAGCGACGGAGATGTCCGGCGTCCATCTCGCGCTGGAGGAACGCCCGAGCCCGGTCAAAAACCGGCGAGACCTGGCTCGCTAGATGGTCTGCCGACAACGAGCCCGGTCGGGTGACCTCGCGGACGAGGCCCAGTAGTTCGGGCTGGGCAACTGCAAGCCGGAACACACGTCGCACCAATGCTTCGACCTGCGCCAAGCCAGTGAGTCCTTGAGAAGCCTCCTCTTCAAACACCTTTGCTAGGTCAACGGCAGCGACGTCGATGACAGCCTCAAAAAGGATCTGCTTGGACGGAAAGTAGTAAAGAATCGTCTGTTTGCGAATGTCGAGCTGTTCGGCGAGAGCGTCAAGCGACGTGGCTGCGAAGCCATCTCCACCAAAGGCGCGTAGCGCCGCATCAAGGATGCGTTCCGGTGTCGGGGAGACCATATGACTGTTGTTATCACATGCCCTCTACCAATTGGTAGAGAGATCGGGTAGAACTAGAGGGTGATTCGGGAGCAGCTCAACGGCAAACGCATAGCAGTCACGGGTTCGACCGGGTTTCTCGGCACCGCGCTCGTTGAACGCTTGCTGCGCACGATCCCTAACTGTGAGTTGATACTGCTCGTACGACCCGGCCGCCGAGGCGCCCAAGCCCGTATCGACCGAGACATCCTCAAGAACGATGCCTTTGACCGCATTCGGGCCGAACTCGCTGCGGATCCTGCCTCAGTGGGTGGCCGCGACGGCGAGTCGTTCGCCGACATGTGCAATCGTCGAATCCACCCAATCGCCGGAGATGTCGGTACCGACGGACTCGGCCTCGATGATGCCGGTCGGGCCATGCTCGCCACCTCCGATATCGTCATCCACTCCGCCGCCACGGTGAGCTTTGACTCTGCACTCGACGATGCCGTCGAGGTCAACCTGCTCGGCCCCAGCCGAGTGGCCGCCGGCCTCCGTGCTGCGGCCAAAGACCGCACCGAGCCCACTATGGGTGGCCTCCAGCCCGGCGACTGTGCCCACTTGGTCGCTGTCTCTACGTGTTACGTCGCCGGCAGTCGACGCGGCAAGGCACCTGAACAACTCGTCAACGAGTCGCCCTTCTTCGTCGACGTCGACTGGCGTGCCGAAGTCATCAACTCTCACCAGGCTCGTAAGGACGCCGAACAGGCCAGCCGAACGCCTGAGCGCCTCATCCTTCTGAGCGACGAAGCCGTTCGTGCCTTGGGAGCGGCCGGCACTCCCGCCATTGCCGACCGCACCGAACAGCTCCGTCAGAAATGGGTCGGCCAGCAGATGACCGACTCTGGCCGGGCCCGAGCCAGCAGCCTTGGGTTCCCTGACGCATACGCGTTCACCAAGGCGCTCGGCGAGCGAAGCCTCGTCGAGACAAAGGGAGACGTTCCTGTCTCGATCGTGCGCCCATCGATCATCGAATCGGCTCTCGCTGAACCGAACCCAGGCTGGATCCGTGGCTTCCGCATGGCCGAGCCCGTCATCGCGGCCTATGCCCGCGGCCTGCTCAAGGAATTCCCGGGTGTACCCGAAGGCGTCATCGACGTGATCCCGTGCGACCTTGTTGTCGCCACGATCATCGCCGTAGCCGCTCGCGGTCCCAAGTTCGACGACGACGGTGTCGCTCAGCCCGACATCACCCAGATAGCAAGCGGCTCAGCCAATCCGCTCAAGTACGGCGACATGGTCGACCATGTACGCAGCTGGTTCACCGAACACCCCGTCTACGACGACAAGAACCAACCAATCTCGGTACCCAATTGGTCGTTCCCTGGTCGAGGCCGTGTCGCTCGACAGCTCGACCGAGCGCAGAAGGGCCTCAACGCCGCAGAGCGGGTCCTTGATGCGCTGCCCCTTCGCGGCCGTCAGGCCGAGTTGGGCGCCGAACTCGAAGAAAAGAAGGACCAGCTCGAACGGGCCAATGGCTATGTCGAGCTCTACGGCGCCTACACGGAATGCGAGGCCCTCTACCAGCTCGACAACATGTACGAGCTTTGGAACAGCCTCGACGCCGACGATCAACGCGACTTCTGCATGGACCCCATGGCCGTCCACTGGAAGACCTACGTCCACGACATTCATCTCCCGTCGATGGTCAAGCAGGCCCGCCTGAAGATGACCCCTGGCACCCGACAGGTCAACGACCGCACCGACCGGCTCCGCACTCAGGTGCTGTCGCCGGATCGGCAACTCGCCGTCTTCGACCTCGAAAACACACTCATCGCCAGCAATGTCGTGGCCAGCTACTCATGGCTTGCCACGCGCCACCTCGACACTGCCGATCGGCTCAAGTTCACAGCCAAGACGCTGCGTGAGGCACCCCGTCTTCTTCAGCTGGACCGAGCTGATCGCAGCGACTTCCTGCGCTACTTCTATCGTCGCTTCGAAGACGCCCCGATCGAGCGTCTCGATGCCGACGCCATGGAGATGATGAGCGACCTGCTCATGACGAAGTCGTTCCCCGCCGCGATCCGGCGGGTCCGCGAGCATCGCGCCTTAGGTCACCGCACCCTCTTGATCACCGGCGCGCTTCGTCTTGTCGTCGACCCGCTCAAGCCGCTGTTCGACGACATCGTCGCGGCAGACATGAGTACCTCCAACGGCACCTACGACGGTCAACTCACTGCGGTGCCGCCCACTGGCGAAGCCCGTTACCAAACGTTGGCCGACTACGCCGATCTCCACGGCCTCGACCTGCGCGAGTCGGTTGCCTACGCTGACTCCAGCTCAGACCTGCCGATGCTCGAAGCCGTCGGCTTCCCGGTAGCGGTCAACGCCGAAACGAAACTCGCCTCGATCGCCCGCCGCCGCGGCTGGCTGATCGAGCACTGGTCGAAGTCGCCAGGTGCACCCAACCGGGTGCTACCCATCGGCCCTCGCACCGTCCGTAGCCCAATCCGCAACCGCCGCGCTGTCTGACCGCGTCACCTCAGGAACCACACATGGCCTCCGATTCCCGCCGCACTGCCCCCCGACCTGGTCTCGTCCTTGACGTCGACCAGTCAACGCCACCCGTCCTCTTCCACCATGGCGAGGGCTTCCGACTCGAAAAGTTGCCGGCCGACCGCAGTCGCATCATCTACCCAGCCGAACCCCTACCCGGTCTCCCCGATCCCGACGAGTCGATCCGCCAGGCCCTACTCAACCCGATCGAGGATGACCCACTCCCGTCCCTGCTCACTCCGGGGATGAAGCTCACGATCGCCTTCGACGACATCTCGCTTCCACTGCCCTCAATGCGCAAACCCGATATTCGTCAACGCATCATCGAGCAGGTACTCGACATGGCCGCCGCGGCCAGCGTCGACGACATCCACCTCATCGCCGCGCTCGCTCTCCATCGCCGGATGACCGAGGATGAACTTCGCCACTGCCTCGGTGACCGCGTCTACGACGCCTTTGCACCCCAGGGCGCCATCTACAACCACGATGCCGAAGATCCCGACGGCATGGTCGAACTCGGCCTCACCCGCCACGACGAACAAGTCACGATGAACGCCCGGGCCGCTGAGAGCGACCTACTCATCTACGTCAACCTCAACATCGTTTCGATGGACGGTGGTTGGAAGTCGACGGCCACAGGCCTATCCGGCTACTCGGGCATCCGCCATCACCACAATGTGGCCACCATGCAGAAATCGAAGAGCTTCATGGACCGGCACAAGTCGGAACTTCACCACTCGAACTGGCGCCAGGGCGAGGTAATCAAGAAGAACGGCCCGCGCATCTTCCAGATCGAAACCACGATTAACAACAACACCTTTGGCTACGACGGCCCCATGTCCGTCCTACAAAAGCGTGAATGGGAATGGACCGCCAAGGACCGCGCCACCTTCATCGGCATGAAGAAGGGCCTCGACATGATGCCCACGGCCGCCAAGCGGGCGATCTTCAACGGTTGGAAAGCGCCCTACGAACTGACCTCTGTGCAGGCCGGTGATGTCGAGGCAGTTCATGAGGTCACGCTCGAACACTGTTTCAAGCAGCACCTCGTACCCGTCGAGGGCCAGACCGACGTGCTCACCTTCGGTCTGCCCTACATCTGCCCGTACAACGTCAACTCCGTGATGAACCCGATCCTCGTGATGTGTCTGGGCCTCGGCTACTTCTTCAACATGTACCGAGGTAAGCCACTGGTACGTGAGGGCGGAGTGCTCATCATGAGCCACCCCACCCCATGGGAATTCCACCCCGTTCATCATCCGAGCTATATCGACTTCTTCGAGCAGGTGCTGTCCGACACCACCGACCCACTCGAGCTCGAAGCGAAGTACGAGAAGCAATTCGCGGAAGACGAGTGGTACATCCACCTGTACCGCAACAGCTACGCCTATCACGGCGTTCACCCGTTTTACATGTGGTACTGGGGTGCCTCGGCGCTACAGCATCTCGGCCGGGTCATTATCGTTGGCGGCGACAAGCGTGCCGTTCGTCGTCTCGGATTCCAGCCTGCGTCAACGATGCAGGATGCTCTCGAGATGGCCAGCGACGTCGTCGGACCGGCACCATCGATCACCCATTTGCACAATCCGCCGATCTTGATGGCAGATGTGACGTGAGCAAACTGGCGCGCCAGGTCGGGCTGCCCAAGCTGCCGGCCGCTCTCTCGCCCATTGGCCGGTTCCGAGCGCTCTCGTTCCCATACCGCGCCCCGTCCACTCCTCGCGGGGTGAGGCCACTGCGCCCGAAGGCTCGCACAGGCGCCGACTATGACACCGACTGGTCACGACGCCCGCCCGCTCGCTTGGCCCGAGCCGCAATCATCGAAGGGCCGATGCGACTCGCCGTAGCCAGCCTGGCGGCACCGGATCGCCGTGGCGCCGACCGTCTAGCTGCCACCAAAGGCCCGGTCATCTTCGCAGCCAACCATCACAGCCATATCGATACGCCCCTGCTCCTCACCTCCATCCCCGAACCGTGGCGTCACAAGATGATCGTCGGCGCGGCCGCCGACTACTTCTTTGGCACTCGAATCACTGCCGCTTTGTCGTCGCTAGTGATCGGTGCGATCCCGATCGAACGTTCCAAGGTCGGCCGCCGCAGCGCTGATCTCGCCGCCGAACTGATCGACGACGGCTGGAGCTTGTTGATCTTCCCCGAAGGCGGACGTAGCCCCGACGGTTGGGGTCAGCCGTTCCGTGGCGGTGCCGCCTTCCTGGCCTCCAAGACCGGCGTGCCAGTGGTGCCGATCCATGTCGAAGGCACCGGTCGCATCCTTCGCAAAGGCCGATCGCTCCCCCGTCCGAGCACCACATCGGTCACGTTTGGTCGACCGATCACCGCCGAGGACGGCGAGAACGCCACTCGCTTCGGCGCTCGCATCGAGCGCGAGGTCGCGGCTCTGGCCGATGAAACCTCATCAGACTGGTACACGGCCCGCGTTCGGGCCCACGCCAGTGAGAGCCCCGAACTGACCGGTCCCGATGCCAATGGCTGGCGGCGCACATGGGCACTCGGCGATCGCAGCCGCGGCAGCAAATCTCGTAAGCGCCGTTGGCCCGACATCTGACCGCCCAACTCAGCCGCCGTTGAGAGTCGCCGCGAGAGCGGCCGTGACCTTGGTTCGTCCGGATTCGTTCAGATGATCGCCGCCACCGAAGTCGGCCAGCACGATCTCTGGATCGTTGTAGGCGTCGAGCACTGGAATTCCCCTGGCTTCGAACCAGTCATGCGCGTCGTCAACGAACGCATCTTCGACCGCCAGTCGCTCCCCTTCAGCGACGTTCCGCTGGGGATGCACGATCACGACCTGAGCAATGCCTTGCTCCATGAGAAGCCGAGCGATCTCCGGCAGGAATGTGGCATCGAACGGTTGCGGTTCGCCACGGACGAAGTCACCTTGCAGGTCGTCGACCAACTCCGTGGCGAACTGGACGCGGCCCTCCGTCACCAGCCGAGTCGCAACGTCGCCGAGCGTCAGATCGCCGTTGATCACGCCATCGCGCAACTGAATCGCCATTCCGTCTGCGCCGAGTCGATCAAGCAATGCGGCCGAGATCTCGATCATCAGGTCGGTGAGCGACGAACGCGAATCCTCGCGTTCGCGGGCCAATGGCAACTCGCCAAATGCGTCACCCATAGACCCGGACACGGAGGCACCCATCCATGGGTCGTTGAGGTCACGCTCGAGCAGCGTGTCGTACAGAGCATCACCTTCGACCTCGAAGAGTGGCTGCGTCGTCGACCCAACTCCGCGAAGGGGCGGTATCCGATCGGTGTGCGGACGGAAGCCCCACACCACCACAGCCGGCTGCGCCGTGGCTTGAGGCAGAGCGTTG
The DNA here is from genome assembly GCA_018699415.1 of Acidimicrobiaceae bacterium. Classification (GTDB taxonomy): domain Bacteria; phylum Actinomycetota; class Acidimicrobiia; order Acidimicrobiales; family Aldehydirespiratoraceae; genus JAACCU01. The sequence goes on along the minus strand of JABIQM010000256.1, from coordinate 1,167 downwards.
CGGACGATCAGATACCAGACACTCGAGTAGTGAGCGCCGAACTCTTGGAAGACGACGTCCTCGCCAGTGGCGCCCGCCAGGCTCTGAGGATCCACCCCAGTGCCCATCATCGAGTTACCGATCAACCAGACACCATCTTCGACGGGCAGAGACTCGAGATGGTCGATTGGTTGATCGGCCGCGGAGAGCATTGCGCCCGCAGCGACGTTGACGGCGACAACCAGCACGGCACTTAACGCGAGAATCATCCAGCCGCGATGGGACTGGTCAGAACTGGAAGTAGATGAAGTCACCGCCCACCTCCGATCCAAGCACCAGAGCCAAGCACACGTAGGCAGCGAGGGTTGGGGCGAGAGCCCACGAATCCACGGCATCGGTCGGTTGGGCCGTCACTCGCTGCTCGACGGCGTCGACGATCAGAAGGAGCGCAAGGTAGGGGGCCGCAGTTGCGAGGATCGTGAGCGCCAAGGACGCGAAGCGGAAATCGGATCCGAGGGCAGCTAGCGCGTCCACGAGCGCCTCGCCGTCGCTGACCCGGAACATTACCCAGCCCACCACGACGACCGCCATCGTCATCACCCAAGTAACAGGCCGCGGCAGGCGGTCCCACCATCGAGCGGTGAGACGGTGGGCCACCAGCGCCGCGCCGTGGAACGCCCCCCACATCACAAAGTTGAGCGACGCGCCGTGCCAGAGACCCGACAACGTCATGGTCGCCATCAAATTGCGGATTGTTTTGGCCGCCCCCGAGCGATTGCCGCCAATCGGGATGTAGACATAATCGCGGAACCAGTTACTCAGTGTGATGTGCCACCGACCCCAGAATTCCGCGGGCGATGTTGAGCGATACGGTTGGCGGAAGTTCACAAGGAGCTCAAAGCCGAACAACCGGGCCACACCTCGAGCAATGTCCGTGTAGCCCGAGAAGTCGCCATAGATCTGGCCAGCGAACGCAACCGCCATGACGAGAATGAGGGGACCCGACGGATCCTCGAGCGCCAGCGTCGTGTTGACCACTCCGGCGAGCGTGTCGGCAATCACGACCTTCTTGACCAAGCCCTGGGCAATCAGGAACGTCCCGTGCATCGCATCGCGGCCGTCGACCCGACGATCCGACGATCCGCCTTGATCTGCGGCAGGAGATGATCAGCGCGCTCGATCGGGCCG
>JABIQM010000255.1 GCA_018699415.1 Acidimicrobiaceae bacterium | reverse complement strand
CCAGTGGCGGCGAGGTCGACCATCGGCCCGGGTTTCCACAGCGGATCGAGGAGTGCAACGAGGGTGTGTCGCTCGCTGAGCCCGGGAAGATCGTCGAGATGTTCATGATTGATCGACGTGATCAGGTCGGCGGCGCCCAGGGCTCCCGCGCGGTTGTCGGCGACGAGCGCCCCCGCCTCGCGGTACTGCTCATCGACGGCGCCGATGGCGATGCCGGCACCGGTTTCGATGGTGACGGTGTGACCGTCACCGACGAGCTTTTTCGCAGCCTCTGGTGTGAGAGCTACCCGCTTTTCGCCATAGCGAGTTTGAGAGAGTGTGGCTATACGCACGAAGAACGAGCCTATCGCCCGCCCTCTGGCAGACTGCGCTCATGGTGCTGATCGTGGATGTTGTTCGAGGACCGGTGGTGGAGAGCCGCCATGAGGTCGACATGGTTGTTGTTGACGCGGATGGCGTCCGGCATGTTTGGGGAGACGGAGAGCGGGGTGTCCTGGCTCGTTCGTCGTTGAAGCCGATCCAGGCGGTACCGCTGATCGAGACTGGCGCCGCCAATGTGTTTGCTCTGACCGATACCCAACTCGCGCTTGCCTGTGCGAGCCATAACGGTGAATCGGGGCATGTTGCCGCGGTCGATGCGTGGCTGCGCCAAATCGGCTTGAGCGAGGTCGACCTTGAATGCGGTACTCAGACCGACACGCCTGACGCTCGCCACAATAACTGCTCGGGGAAGCACTCTGGCTTCTTAACGGTGTGTCGCCATCTGGGGATCGATCACGGGGGCTATATCGGTCCAGATCACCGGCTTCAGCGTGATCTCATCACACCGATCGTGGAGGAACTCTGTGGGTTCTCGACGGCTGATCAGACACCGGCCGTCGACGGCTGTGGGATTCCGGTCTGGGACATTCCGTTGTCGGGGCTCGCAGCAGGATGGTTGGCTTTGACGGAACGTGAGTCGGGACGACGGCTGCTTTCGGCCATGGCTGCGCAGCCCTGGTTCGTGGCCGGCACTGGGCGCGCCTGTACGCGGGTGATGGAGGCAGGTGCCGGTCGAGTGATGGTGAAGACCGGGGCCGAGGGTGTGTTCGCCGGTGTCGCCCCCGATCTGGGCATCGGTTGGGCGATCAAGGCGCGCGACGGCGGGCAAAGAGCCAGTGAGGCTGCGTTGCTGTGGCTGGTTGACGAGTTGGGCCTTGAGGTCGGTATCCAACCAGACCCGTTGACGAACTGGGCTGGCACCGAGGTTGGGGACTTGCGAGTCCACGCTTCTTAACTGGTTGCAGCGAACCAGGCGATCATCGCGGTAGCGATCGCTGGACCCTCGTCATCTTGGATGAAGTGGCCACCGGTGGCGAACTCCTGGTGGGGTTGACTGACTGCGCCCGGGAACAGTGAGATGAGGTCCTGGTCCAGGTGGCCGAGCACAGGGTCGTCTTTGCCCCAGAGCGACAGGAACGGATGGGTCGATTGCGACAGAGCCTCGCGGGCAGCGAGGTTCTCTGCGACAGAGGCGTGCTCGGGCGTGATCGGGACAAGGCAGGGGAACTCCCGAACACACGCCATGTAGGACTCGTCGGGGAAGGGTGCGTCGTAGGCGGCCCGTTCAGCGTCGGTTAGGACACGACTGTTGACGGTGTTGTCCACGAGACGGCCACACTCCAGCGGGTCGAGTGTCTGACTGAGATCGAGCCAGAAGTCGAAGCCGGGGCCAATCGATGCCCCGATCGGGAGGCCGGTATTGCCCGCCACAACCCGGTTGTACTTCTCTGGCATCTCCGCAACGCAACGCAATGAGATGAGCCCGCCCCAATCTTGGCAGAAGACATCGAACCGGTCGACATCGTTGAAGCTTTGCACGAAGTCTTTCATCCAGGCGACGTGTTGGTTGTACGTGTAGACGTTCCGAGCGGTGGGCTTGTCGGAACGGCCGAATCCGATGAGATCAGGTACGACGACGCGATAGCCAGCGTCGACAAGCGGCGGGATCATGAAGCGATAGAGGTAGCCCCATGTCGGCTCGCCGTGGGGGAGAAGAACGTTGCCGGCCTCGCCTGTGCCCTCATCGACGTAGGCCATGCGAAGCCCGTCGATCTCGATGTAGTGGGGCTCGTACGGGAAGCCCTCAATATTGGCGAATCGGCTGTCCGGAGTGCGGAGGAACTCGATGCCGGCAGGAGTAGTCATTGTCGTTGGTGGGATTGGGGCCATATCCGACACTGTCACACCCCCTTGACATGCTGGTGGTCATGATCTGCTGGCCCGGTAGTCTTGTTCGGTCCCTCCGGGGACGCGCAATACGGTTCCTTCGGGAATTGACAACTGAGAACCCCTGCCCCGGGAAGGGGCCCCGAGTCATCGGGTCCATAGGAGGTGAGTGCTCGTGATGCGAGCCTATGAATTGATGATCATCGTTGATAGTGATGTGGCGGAAGCCGACATTGCTGCTGTGATCACCCGTACCGAAGATCTTGCGACCACTGAAGGTGGTGCTGACGCGATCAAGTCGACCGACAACTGGGGTCGCCGCAGATTCGCCTACGAGATCAATCACAAGAACGAAGGCACCTATGTGGTGTGGGAGATCGTGACCGAAAACCCCGGTCTCCCCAACACCGAACGCCAGCTACGTCTTGCGGACGACATTGTCCGCCACAAGCTGTTCCGTCTGCCCGACAAGGAAGCCGCTCGTCGTGGACTCCTGGGCGACGGTGAGCCGGCAGTCGCCGGCTGATTGGAGAAAATATCATGGGGTACAACAACAACATCAGTGTCGTAGGAAACGTCACCCGCGATCCTGAACTGCGATTCACGCAGGGCGGCATGGCTGTCGCCAGCTTCGGCTTGGCGTGGAACAAGCGTAAGCAAGACGGTGAAGACGAAGTTTCCTTCTTCGATGTCACTTGCTGGAGGTCCCTCGCAGAAAACGTCGCTGAATCGATCACCAAAGGTACGCGAGTCGTTGTGCAGGGCACTTTGTCGCAGCGCAGCTGGGAAAACCAGGAAGGCGAGCGTCGCTCAAAGGTCGAGATCGTGGCTGACGAAGTCGCTCCGAGCCTGCTTTGGGCGTCGGCGGAGATTAGCCGTAACGAATTCAAGGGTGATGGTGGTGGCGCCCCGCGCGGCGGCCAGAACAGTGGTGGTCAGGGTGGCGGCGGCGGCAATCGCCCGGCCGCTAACCAAGCCCCTCCCGCATATGACATGGACGAAGAGCCCTTCTAGGGCCAAAGAACGAGAGAACGAGAGAAAATAATGCCGAAGGCAAAGCCGCAACGCGGCAAGAGCAGCAAGAACGACAACCGCAAAGGCGGCAAGAAGAAGGTCAGCATCCTGACCCAGGAGAAGATCGACTACGTCGACTGGAAGGACGCCAACCTTGTTCGTCGGTTCGTGTCGGAACGGTCCAAGATCCGCGCCCGTCGTGTCACCGGTAACTCCGCCCAGCAGCAGAAGCTGTGTGCTGACGCGGTCAAGGTCGCTCGTGAGATGGCGTTGGTTCCGTACGCCACTCGCGTCACCAGCCAGCGCAGCAATCGCGGCGATCGTGATCGTGGTCGAGCCGCTGGTCCTGCCCCGCGTCCGAGCGGTCCGCCGCCGGCCGGTGAAGAGGGTGAAGAGGGCGAAGAGACTGTTGATACCGCCGTCCAAGACAACGCTGAAGCCGTCGCCGAGGTCGAAGGTGTTGAGTTCAACGCTGAAAGTTCGGAGGACTGACGATGAAGGTCATCTTGCGAAACGACGTGAGCGGCCTTGGGCGCAAGGGCGAAGTGCTCGACGTTGCCGACGGTTACTTCCGCAACTACCTCAACCCCAATGGTCTGGCTCTCAAGGCCACCGCGGGGGCTGCTGGTCAGGCTGAGGCCATGCGTCGCACTGCAGCGCTGCGTGACGCGGCTTCCAAGGCTGATGCCGAGGAAATCGCTACCAAGCTTGTTCCGATGCGCATCTCCATTTCGGCCAAGGCCGGCGATGGTGGTCGACTGTTCGGTTCGGTTAGTGCTGGCGACATTATCGAAGCTGTTGAGGCTCAGGCCGGTGTCGTGCTTGATCGTCGCTCCCTCGACCTCGAGCATCCCCTCAAGGAGGTCGGAGAGGCTCTCGTCATGTGCAACCTGCACAGCGCGGTCCAGTTCCCGATCACCGTCGAGGTCAGCGAAGCGTGAGTTGGGTGTCGGCTCCGTTGGAGCCGACACCACAACGACCTCCAAGTGTTACCTCGGCCTTACGAAGGCGCGCTTGGTTGGGGATAAGTAGCGAGTTCTCCACAGAGATATCCCCGCAAATGAGTAGGGATCCCCAAGTCGTCCACTGGTACCGCACAGGCTGGGCCGGGCAGGATGACTCGGGTACTTGGAGGGTCAATCAGACATGGTGATGAGCGAACTTGAGACGACCCGGCGTCCTCGCGTGCCGCCGCACAACCTTGAAGCCGAAGAATCGCTTCTCGGAGCGATGTTGTTATCGCGCGATGCGATTGCCGATGCGGTAGAGCTCACCCAAACCGAGCATTTCTACCGCCCCGCTCACGCTCACGTTTTCGATGCCATTTCTACGCTCTATGCGGCTGGCGATCCCGCTGACCCGGTCACCGTGGCCGAAGAGCTTGATCGTGCCGGCGTACTCACAACGATTGGTGGCCTGGACGGGCTTCTGAATCTGCAGGTCAATACGCCGGCTACGTCTAATGCGTCGAAGTACGCCCAGATCATTTCGGAGCGCTACACGCTGCGTCGGTTGATCGAGGTGTCGGGTGAGATTGCTGAGATCGGCTTCTCCATGCCCGACGACGTCACCAAGGCGGTTGACGAGGCTGAGAACATGATGTTCCAGGTGGCTCAGGGTCGTGTGGCCGACACGATGGGTGAGATTCGAGACCTCCTCGACTCCACGCTCGACCGTCTGGAGCACTTGTACGAGCTCGGCGATGCGATCACCGGGACGGCGACCGGCTTCATCGACCTTGATGACTTGTTGTCGGGTCTTCAGCCGAACGCGTTCATCGTGGTTGGTGCCCGTCCGGCCATGGGCAAAACGGCGTTTGCCTTGAATATCGCCGCCCACGCCGCGGTGCGCGACAAGAAGCCGACCTTGATTTTCTCGTTGGAGATGGGCCAT
>JABIQM010000254.1 GCA_018699415.1 Acidimicrobiaceae bacterium | reverse complement strand
CGGCGACAAGGTCACCCACGATGGCAAGTCGGTCTCGCTCCCGCTGCCCGTCGACGAAGGCACAGGTCTGGGCAAGCCACTGAAGTTCATGAATCGGATGCAACGTCAAGACATCCCGATCGTCATTGCGTCGATTGGCCCCTCCAACGTCGAGATGACGGCGGAGATCGCCGATGGCTGGCAGCCGATTCACTTCGTGCCGGATCGCTTCGAACGCGTGTGGGGCGATGCACTCGCGGTCGGCAACGCTAAACGTTCTCCGGACCTTGGCCCGCTCTCGATCTTCGGTGATGCTCATTTGGCCATCGGTGAGACAGAAGATGTGACAGAAGCCCGCGAGGGTTCCCGAGGCCACATCGCCTTCTATGTCGGCGGTATGGGCGCCAAGTCCAAGAACTATTACAACGATCTGTTCCGCCGCTACGGATGGGAAGAGGAGGCAGAGAAGATTCAGGATCTCTTCCTTGGTGGTCAGCGCGCCGAAGCGACCGCAGCGGTTCCGGACGAATACATCGACGCGGCCAATCTGATCGGTCCCGAGTCGCACATCAAGAAACGCCTCGCGGTATACAAGGACGTGGGCGTGACCCATCTCACGTTGAGCGCTCAAGGCGCCAACTCCCTCGATGACCTCGCCGCGGTGAAGTCCTGGATCGAATAGGCAGCGGAACTCTGGATGGTTGATCTGCACGAGCCAGCCCAAGCGGCACGAGCCAAGCTGTCAAAGGACCGACTCGGGAAGAACTATTTCAAGATCTTCGGCGCGAGCACGATCTCGAATCTCGGAGACGGCATCGGGGTTATTGCGTATCCCTGGCTGGCCAGTGCACTGACCCGTAACGCCCTACTTATCGCCTTGGTCGCTGTCGTGCAGCGGCTTCCCTGGCTGCTGTTCAGCCTCCCGGCGGGTGTGCTCACCGATCGCAAAGATCGTCGTTCGTTAATGATCACGGCGAATGCCGTTCGGGCCGTGGTGACCTTGGGTGTGGCGTTCGGCGTGGTCGCCCAAGCGAGTGAACTGCCCGGCGTGGACATCCTGAATGATCCGGACGCGTACCTTCCGACGAACGTCACGCTCTACCTCCTGGTGCTGTTCGCCACCTTTCTGCTGGGAACAGCGGAGGTTCTGTACGACAACGCAGCGCAGACATTTATGCCTGCGATTGTGCACAGCGAACACCTTGAGAAAGCCAATGGTCGCCTGTGGAGCACCGAGATGCTGGCGAATACCTTCGTCGGCCCACCCCTTGGCGCGGTGTTGATCGCGGGCGCATTCGCTCTGCCGTTCTTCGTGGACGCGGCAACGTTCGCGCTCTCAGCGGTTCTCATCGCCCTGATACCTCGCACGGCACCGAATGGGCCGTCTGGTGCTGTGGCGAAGACGTCGTGGCGTAGTGAGTTGGCGGAGGGAATTCGTTGGTTGTGGAATCATGAACTGTTGCGACCACTGGCGATCATCCTCGGCATGCTCAACGCACTGGGAGCACTCACTGGAGCGGTCCTGATCCTGTTTGCCCAGGAGGTGCTCCACACAAGTGCCACCGAGTTCGCCATCCTCATGACGGGTGGCGCTGTAGGCGGCTTGATCGGTGGCTGGACGGCATCCACTATCAGTCGCCGCATTGGGTCAGGGCCGTCGCTCTACCTCACCATGCTCGGTGCGGGAGCGACAAACATAGCGATCGGACTCTCGAGCTCGTGGATGTTTGCGTGGGTGATGTTCGCGTTTGGCACGTTGACTGCCGTGCTGTGGAACGTGATCACCGTCAGTTTGCGACAGACCATCATCCCCGATCACCTGCTCGGCCGGGTCAACAGCGTCTATCGCTTCTTCGCGTGGGGAATGATGCCGATCGGGTCTGTAGCTGGCGGCCTATTCGTTCTCGTCGCAGACGCGATGCTTTCACGGGAGTGGGCGCTACGTCTGCCGGCGCTGATCGGTGGTGCTCTCCACGTGGTGCTGTTCGCCTATGCCGCTCCGAAGTTGACGACGGCCAAGATCGACGCGGCGCGAGTCGTCGTAACGGCTGACGAATTGGACTAGCCGGAGATGTCGCGAGTGTTGTCGCTCGTTTCTGGATCGGCGCCCGTGGCCGACGCGTGGTCCCTCGCCGCCATTCGACGCGGCAGTTGGGGGCGAATATCTTGAACGGCTGAGAGGAGTGCCAAACCAATGGTGTACGCAGCGAACGATATGCAGCGAGTCGGCCTTGTAGGCGGTGGGGTCATCGGCACAGGTTGGGCTGTGCGCTGCCTGGCCCAAGGCCTTGATGTCTCGATGACCGATCCGGGGGATGGAGTCGAGGAGCGAACCCGAGCCGACATCGAGCGAATCTGGCCGGTGATGCAACAGATCGGTCTTGGTGAGGGAGCGAGTCCTGACCGGTTCAGCTTTCATCCAACGATCGATGCAGCTGTAGCTGAGGCTCAGTTCGTCCAGGAAAATGTGCCTGAACGAGAAGACCTCAAGACCGATGTCATCGCTGAGATCTCGCGCCATGCGTCTTCGGAGGCGGTGATTGCCTCAAGCTCGTCAGGCCTCCTGCCGAGCGCATTGCAATCCCGAGCGAATGGGCCAGAACGGGTCGTGATCGGGCATCCGTTCACGCCCCTCTATCTTCTACCTCTGGTCGAGGTGATGGGTGGCGAGCAAACCAGTTCAGAGACCATTATCGCTGCCGCCGGCTACTACAAGCGCCTGGGGATGCGGCCGCTGCATGTCCGTAATGAGATCGAGGCCTATATCGGCGATCGCCTCCAAGAGGCGCTGTGGCGAGAGGCCCTTCATCTCGTGAACGACGGTGTTGCCACGATCCCCGAGATTGATGCAGCAATCACGGGCGGCCCTGGCCTGAGATGGGCATTCATGGGGATCGCAATGGGATGGCATGTCGGGGCAGGCGACGGCGGGATGCGAGCCAACATGAAGCACTTTGCTCCGACGCTGGAGCTTCCATGGACCAAGCTGGAGGCTCCGCCCTTCACCGCCCGCCTCGACGAGCTTGTCGGACAAGGCTGTGAGGACGAAACCGGCGAGCGAGATTGGCGCGAGATGCAGGCTCGGCGAGATCAGACATTGATCAAAATTCAAGAGGTCATCAACGAGTACTGGTATCCCGAAGACGAAGACGGCTGGCCACCGATCACGGGTGTGTCATGAGCGACACCGATCTGCGACAGGATCTGGCCGCGAGCTTTCGGCTTCTGGACAAGTACGGGATGTCGGACCTGACCAATGGTTCGGTCGTCGCCCGCGATCCAGATCACCCGGAGACCTTCCTAACCCACCCGCACGGCATGTTCTTTCACGAGTTACGAGCATCGGATTTCGTGCGAGTGAACATCGATGGCACCCCGGTCGACCCCGATGTGGCCGTGAACATGGCCGTATGTCGGCCAGCGTCGGCGATCTTCGCGGCGCGGGCGGACGTGAATGCCATAATCCACGCCCATGGGCACGGTGTCATGGGGGTCGCCGCCCTCGAATGTGGACTGTTGCCTATCTCGGAGGCTGCCTTTCCGTTCTATAACGACATTGGCTACATCGACGGCGACTTTTACTTCGACGATGACTATGTCGCGGCGATACCGAAGGCTCTCGCCTCCCACAAGGCGCTCATCTATCGTCACCACGCGTTCGCGGCGGTAGGCGAAACCGTCGCCGAAGCATTTTTTTGGGCGTTTCAGCTCAATGTGGCGTGCGAAATTCAGCTCAAGGTGCTCGCCACCCACAAGAAGGTTCTACTCCCAAAACCAGAGGAAGCACAGCGGCACCATGACGCGTTCTTTACCGATGGTTGGGTGGCAAACGGCTCCGTTGAATGGCCGGGCCTGCGGCGACTGCTGGATACCGAGGGCGCCGACTACAAGGAATGACGGCAACCCGTGAGCTTAGAGATGCTCGGCGTCGGCAGCCGCAGACTCGATGAGGCCGAACGTACGTTGGCGCATCTCTTCGAGTTCGTCAGGCTCGATCATCTTCTGCCCGCGCCTATAGCGGGCGTAAACGCCGTGCAGAATGCAGGTGAGCTTGAAGCGATTGAATGCCCGGTAGTAAGGCAGCGCTGAGACGTCGCGGCCAGTAGCGGTTGCGTAGCGGTCGATGAGGTGTTGTCGAGACGGAAATCCCTCGGCGAGGCTTGTTGCTTCGGACTTGTCGATCACGGGGTCGCCGGGTTCTGCCCAGGCATTCATGGCGTAGCCGAGATCTGCCATCGGATCGCCCAAGGTGGCGATCTCCCAGTCGACGACGGCGGCCACCGTTGAGTCAGCATCGAACATCACGTTGTGAGTGCCGTAGTCGCCGTGGACAACTGTGGTCGGACCCGGTTCGGGCATACCGGCGATGAGGGCGTCATAAAGATCGTGAATGCGCTGGTCGTCGATCTGTGCTGCCTTCACTGACGAGGTCCACGAGCGGTACCAGGTCTTCATCTGTCGCTCGATATAGCCATCGCGCCTCCCGAGATCTCCCAGTCCGATTTCGTCGATATCGAGAGAATGCAGCGCGGCCAAGGCATCGATCCAGGATTCGGCGGCCTTGACTCTGTTTTCGGCCGGGATCCAGGCTTCTACATCGGCTCGGCCATACATCGCCTTTGCATCGACAAGGCCCATCACATAAAAGTGGGCTCCGGTGACGTCAGGGCTCTCACAGAAGGCAAGAGGTTCGGCAACGGGCACTCGTCCCCACAACGCCGAGATGCAGGCCCACTCCCGCCCCATGTCATGGGCCTTCGGTAAGAGTTTGCCCATCGGTGGGCGCCGGATCACCGCTGATTTCGCTCCGTCGGCCCCGTCGATTCGATAGGTGAGATTGGAGTGACCGCCCTCCAGTTTCGTCCAAACGTATGGAGCGACAAGCGAGGACAACTGTGAGGAGAGCCACTCCTCGATGGCAGGTATGTCGTAGCCGGGAGTCTGGTCATCACTCATACGCAGTCAGCTTGGCACATGGCCGATGTGGAGCACGGATCGTCTGGCCAGCTCCCTAGCGAGCCCAGAGATGCTCGGCCATGACACCGACTCGAGTCTCGATGGCCTGGGCGGCGTCGAGGCAGATGTCCTCCCGGAAAGGACGGCCGATCAATTGGACACCGATTGGGCCGTCATCGGTCAGGGTCGTCGGAACTGCCGCCGCCGGCAAGCCGAGATAGTTCACGGCCACGAGAGCTGTGTGGCCGCGCAGGATTTCGTGGAACCTCTCCTTACTCGATGCGTCCGCGTTGGGGGCGAACGGCACCTCTTGGGACACTGGGGTGAGCACGATCGGATAGTGGTCGAGGAATTCCGTCCACGCTGCGAGGATCTCGCCGCGCCGGGTATACGCGGCGACATAGCCGGCCAGATCGAGGACCACGTTGTCCTCGAACATCCAGGTCACGGCCCTGGAAAAATCTTCGCTTCCGACCGCCAAAATTTGGTCCAGTACCGTCACCGAGGTTTCGGTGGCAAGCAGCGATTGCCAGCCGAAGCGGATCTCGTTGAGCGCTGGTGGCTCCACGAACTCCACCTCGTAGCCGGCATCGGCCAGGTGCTTGGCGGCTGCATCGATGGCGTCGCGGACGGGCTGCTGCGTAGGAATGCCCTCAGCGCCGTACGTCGCCGCCACGCGGATCGGGCCGTCTATTGGTCGTCCACCGATCGGGACGTCACGGTGCCAGGGATCGCGGGGACTCGGCTGGGCCATCACCTCAAGGCCGAGCCGGACGTCGGCGACCTCGCGGGCGAGTGGTCCCTGGGTGGACATCAGCTGCAGCGAAAGGCTTCGGCCCGATGCAGCAGAGGCGTTGTGTGACGGAACACGTCCCAGCGTTGGGCGAATCGTGGCCAGACCGTTGCAGTTCGCCGGTTGGCGAAGAGACCCGCCGAGATCGTTGCCGTGAGCGATCGTGCCGATACCCGACACCACAGCTGCAGCGGCGCCACCACTGGACCCTCCCGGGGTGCGGTTACTGGACCAGGGGTTCTTCGTCTCACCGCGAAGGGGGTTGTCGGTGTGCCACCGATAACTCATCTCCGGGGTATTGGTGCGGCCGATGGTTACTGCACCAGCAGCGTGGAGGTGGGCCACAAGCGGAGAGTCCGACGGGGCGACAAGGTCGGCGAACACCGGCATGCCGTTTGGTGTTACCTGGCCGGCAACGTCGATGTTTTCCTTGATTGTGATGGGGACCCCGTGGAGTGGCCCGATAGGGCCAGTGGCAGCAAACGTCGTGTCGAGCGCGGCGGCTTTTGCAACGGCGTCTTCACGCACATCGTTGGTGACAGCGTTCAGTGCGGGATTGACGGCATCGAGTCGGTCCAGATGCGCCTGAGTTACTTCAGTTGCACTGATGTCGCCACTTGCGATGTTTGCGGCGGTGGTGGCGGTGTTCCATTGCCAAATCTCGGTCATCGCGTGACTATGCCAGGTCTCGGCGGTGGCTGCATCTTGGGGCTAGCTTTTAGCTATGGATTTCGAGTCGTTGCGAACATGCCGAGTCGACCAGGTGGGAAGCCTTCTGCGGCCCCAGAATCTAATCGACTCGTTCCTCGCCCGGGGCAAGAACGAGATAAGCGAAAACGCTCTGAGTGAACGCCAGGATGCGGCTATTGGTGCTGTGATCGCGGAGCAGGAGCGACGAGGGCTCCCCATTCTTTCCGATGGTGAATTTCGTCGCCTGAGCTGGCAGACAAGCTTCTGGGAAGTCGAGGGTTGGGAGTTGTGGTCGGGATCGTGGGCCGCCACGCTAGCGAACCCCAGCCTGCGCGGTGAGCATGAATCGGCCAATACGAAGGCCGACAATGCTGTCGTGTCGTATGGCGTTGCAGCCACGGGCAAGCTGCGGCTCGTCGAGAGCTTGCCCCTGCAGGAATGGAGCTACGCCGCGGCATGCACCGACCGACCAGTGAAAGCGATGATCATGGGGCCGGATCGGGTGGCCCAGATGTGTCACATTGAGGACTCAGCCCCGCACTATCTGGACCGCCAGGAATTTCTCGATGATGTGGTCAGCATCCACCATCAGATCGTCTCGGGTCTCGTCGACGCAGGCTGCCCATATGTGCAACTCGACGAACCCAGCTACACGGGCTATGTCGACCCTGAGAGCCTTGAACATATGCGAATTCGGGGTCAGGATCCGCTCGCCAACCTCAACGCGGCCATTGCGGCGAGCAACGGAGCCATCGCCGGACAGAAGGGTCGGGCAGTCTTTGGGGTGCACATTTGTCGCGGCAACCGGGCGAGCATGTGGCATCGCGAGGGTCATTACGACGGGATCGCCGAGGCAGTCTTTGGCCAGCTTGAATTCGACCGCCTGTTGCTCGAATACGACACTGAGCGCGCTGGCGGCTTCGAACCGTTGCGCTTCGTACCCAAGGGCAGAATGGTTGTGCTGGGGTTGGTCACCACGAAGACGGCAACGATCGAATCGGCGGACGAGATCGTTGCGAGAGTCGAGGAAGCGTCACGCTTCATCGATATCGATCAGCTTGCTGTGAGTCCCCAGTGTGGATTCGCGTCAGGTATCTCTGGCAACGACCTGACGAGCGATGAGCAGTGGGCGAAGCTGGAGCTCCTGCACGAGGTGTCGGATCGCATCTGGGGTGCCTAGCTCGTTCGAGGTTGAAGCACGGCAAAACTTGCCGTGGATGAGGCCACGAGTCGGTCGTCGGCGTCAGTGGTCTTGCACTCCAGTTGGATCACCCGGCTTCCAGTCGTGAGTACCTTGGCTATAGCGGTGAGCGTGCCGTGGGCGGCACCGCGATGAAACCGTGTGTGCATTTCGATCGTGGCACAGATGTGGTCATCGGGAATGACGCTGACTGCGGCCGCTCCCATCGCCGTGTCCATCAACGCGAAGGCGACGGATCCATGGGCCACCGCGTTCGGGTTGTGGTGCCTCGCATCAAGCTCAAGCGACGCGGTCGCTGTGCCTTGGCCGTGGATGGTCGTGAAGCCAAGAAACTCCTGGAGGGGAAAGGACGGACTCTCTGAACTGTTGCTCACGAGCCGGTGAGCGTCGCCATTTGTCGGGTGTAGCTCCCCATGTCGAAATAGTCGCGGCACAACGAGATCTTGTTGTCGTCGTTAACTTCGAAGATGCCGGCGAGGGGCAGTTCGAGCCATCCATCACCGATCTCGAATCGGTCAAGGCGTTCGTTGATCACTGTCCGACCCACCTCCCATTGTCG
>JABIQM010000156.1 GCA_018699415.1 Acidimicrobiaceae bacterium | reverse complement strand
CGCAATTCACGTAGAGCCACAACGCTCGGCCGTGATCTTCGTGCTCGGCATGGCAGTGGGAGCAGGACGACTGGCCACCGGCCGACTCGGGCCTGCTATTGCCGCTCACGCCATGATCAACGGCATCAGCATGCTGTTCCTCCTCATTGAACTCAGCTAAGGCTGTGAAGCTGAGCTAACCTTCTCTTCACGTCGTCTACGGCGACGGGAGAGTCTTCACCTCTGTTGGGGTGAAGCGCCGAAGGAGCAACCGCCCGGAACCTCTCAGGCTCCCCGACCGTTGTCGTGTGGACGTCTCGGGAGAGTGGCGCTTCGAGCGTCCGCCGAAGGGGAAATCCGGATCGCCCGGAGAAGCTCTCAGGCATCCGGACCGAGCGGGCAGCCGTCGCACACGCGACGATTGACTCGACGATTCGGAGCCTGCATGTCCACGCAAAACCCGTCCACCGCCCACTCGCTTGCCGATCTTCACGATCGCGACACGTTCGAGAGCCGACACATTGGTCCTCCCGATTCTGAGCGCCAGCAGATGCTCGACGTGATCGGCGTCGAGTCAATCGAAGAACTGGTCGATCGGACGGTTCCTGATGACATCCGAATGAGCGAAGCCCTTGACCTCCCCGAGCCGGTCGGCCAGCTCGATGCGCAGGTCGAGCTGAAGTCCATCGCCGAGACGAACCAGCCCGTCGTTTCGCTCATCGGGATGGGTTACCACGAGACCGTGACGCCGCCAGTCATTCGCCGCAACATCATGGAAAACCCGGGCTGGTACACGGCGTACACCCCGTATCAGCCCGAGATCTCACAGGGCCGCTTGGAAGCACTCCTCAACTTCCAAACCATGGTGATCGAGCTAAGCGGCATGGAGGTCGCCAACGCGTCGCTGCTTGACGAACCAACGGCCGTCGCCGAATCCATGACGATGCTTCAGCGCGTCAATCGCAAAAACGAGGGGACGAAATTCATCATCGATCGCGGTTGCCATCCCCAGACCATCGCTGTGGCTGAGACCCGAGCAAAACCGATCGACATCACAACCGTGGTCGATGACCCACTGACTGCTGACCTCGAGGGCGTGTTTGGTTTAGTCGTTCAGTATCCGGCGACAACGGGAGCAATCACTGATCTTGGCGCGATCATTAATCGGGCTCATCAGGCCGACGTGCTCGTTGCCGTCTCCGCCGATCCACTCGCTCTCGCCGTGCTCACGCCGCCGGGCGAACTCGGTGCCGACGTTGTCGTCGGGTCAACGCAGCGTTTCGGTGTACCAATGGGTTTTGGCGGTCCCCACGCGGCCTACTTCGCCACACGAGAACAATTTCAGCGTTCGCTGCCAGGTCGGGTCGTTGGTGTCTCTGTGGACGTCCATAACAAGCCCGCTCTTCGTCTTGCGTTGCAAACCCGTGAGCAACACATCCGGCGCGAGAAGGCAACATCGAACATCTGCACATCGCAGGTATTGCTCGCGGTTATGGCGTCGTTCTTCGCGATCTATCATGGTCCTCGCGGCCTTCGTGGCATTGCAGACCGCGTAAACCGACTCGCGGCCATCGTGGCTGAAGGGCTACGTCGAGGTGGTGTTGAGATCGTGCACGACGAGTTCTTCGACACCGTGTGTGCTCGTGTCCCCGGCCGAGCCGACAAGGTCATGGCCATGGCGCTCGCCAGCGGCGTCAACTTGCGTCGAGTCGACGAGAACACCGTTGCAGCGTCGCTCGATCAGCGAACCAGCCGGGGGATCATCGAGACGATCTGGCAATCGTTCGGCATCACTGCCGATCTCGACGAGATCGAGGCAGTAGTCGCCGACCCCCGTCCGAAAGCGTTGCGGCGCACCTCGCCAGTTTTGCGACATCCGATCTTCAAGTCGTACCACTCAGAAACCGAACTCGTCCGCTACATGCGGCGCTTGGTCAATCGCGATATCGCGCTCGATCGTTCTATGATCCCACTCGGCTCCTGCACCATGAAACTCAATGCGGCCACCGAGATGGAGCCGATCAGCTGGCCCGAGTTCGCATCGCTGCATCCGTTTGCCCCCGTCCAGCAGACGGTCGGCTATCACCGAATGATCGATCAGCTCGAACGTTGGCTTGTCGAGATCACCGGCTATGACCGGGTTTCGCTGCAGCCGAACTCGGGTGCCCAGGGCGAGCTCGCTGGTTTGCTGGCCATCCGTGAATACCACCGGAGCCGCGGCGACACTCATCGCGATATCTGTGTGATTCCGAGCTCGGCGCACGGCACCAACGCGGCCAGCGCAGTGATGGCCGGCATGCGCGTCGTAGTCGTCGAGTGCGACAACGAAGGTAACGTCGATGTCGCACACCTCGACAAGATGGTGAGTGAGCATCGTGAAGCTCTGGCGGCATTAATGATCACCTACCCGTCGACCCACGGGGTGTTCGAGGTCGAGATCCGCCGCATCTGTGAGATGGTCCACGACGCCGGCGGTCAGGTGTATCTCGATGGCGCCAACCTCAACGCCATGGTCGGGGTCGCCCAGCCCGGAAAGTTCGGGGCCGACGTCTCACATCTGAATCTGCACAAGACGTTTTGTATCCCTCACGGCGGCGGTGGCCCCGGCGTCGGCCCTATCGGTGTCCTCGAGCACCTGGCACCGTTCCTGCCCAACCATCCTCTCAACCCTGTGGCGGGCCCATCGACGGGTCCCGGCCCGATCGCTGCGGCTCCGTGGGGGTCAGCGGGCGTTCTCGCCATCCCATGGATGTACATCCGCATGATGGGCCCCGACGGACTGAAACACGCGACCGAAGTCGCCATCCTCAACGCCAACTACATCGCTTCACGGCTCGATCCGTACTACCCGGTGCTGTACAAGGGGGCCGACGGCTTCGTAGCCCACGAATGCATCCTCGATACCCGGGTCCTTCGCGACGACACAGGGATCACCGTGGACGACCTCGCCAAGCGCTTGATCGACTACGGATTCCACGCTCCTACGATGTCGTTCCCTGTAGCCGGCACGCTGATGGTCGAACCGACCGAAAGCGAAAGCCTCGCCGAGATCGATCGATTCTGCGACGCCATGATTGCTATGCATGCTGAAGCCATGCGAGTGAAGTCCGGCGAGTGGCCAGCCGACGACAACCCGCTGGTCAATGCCCCACATCCAGCCGAAGTCGTCACCACCGACGAGTGGACCCACCCCTACAGCCGACGCGTTGCCGCTCATCCCGAGATGGCGACCGCCGGCAACAAGTACTGGCCGCCGGTCAGCCGCATCGATGGTGTCTTTGGCGACCGCAACCTCGTCTGCTCATGCCCGCCCATGGAGCTACTCGCCCTCGGCTGACTAAGTTAGGCAAATGACAAAACTCAGGGTCGGTATCCAGATCCAACCACAGGGGACGTCGGTCGAAGCCATGCGCGAGGCCTGGATCGCAGCCGATGAGCTTGGCGCCGACTCGATCTGGATCTGGGACCATTTCTATCCGCTCTTTGGCGACCCCGATGCCACCCACTTTGAGGCGTGGACGTTGCTGGCGACGATGGCGGCCGACACCAACAACGCCATGCTTGGAACGCTGGTCACGGGCAACAACTACCGAAACCCGGAACTGCTCGCAGACATGGCTCGCACCCTCGACCATGTCAGTGGTGGACGGATGTACCTGGCCGTTGGCGCTGGTTGGTTCGAGCGCGACTATGACGAGTACGGCTACGAGTTCGGTACCGTCGGATCGCGATTGCGGCAACTTGAAGCGGACCTGCCTCGGATGGTCAACCGACTCTCCAAGCTGAACCCGGGCGTGGTGGGCCCACTGCCCCTTCTCATCGGCGGCTCTGGCAGGAAGGTCACACTGCGCCTGGTGGCCGAGTACGCAGATGCCTGGAACTGTTTTGGACCGCCCGAGAACGTGGCCGAGTTGTCGGCGATACTCGACGATTGGTGCACGAAGGTCGGTCGAGATCCACACGAGATCGAACGCACGGTGGCGATCAGTCGTGACGACGTGGAGGACATCGGCCGCTACCTCGATGCTGGCGCCTCGCATGTGATTGTGGGTCTTGGACACCCATTCGACATGAGTCCGTTAGAGAGCGTCATTGAGCAGCGCAACGCGCTCAACGCGTGATCAACCAGTCGTCGAGCATTTCGTCGATCTGATCTTCTCCGTAGCCAAACGGGGGAAGCCCTTCACTCCGCGCCAGCGGCAAGAACCCTGAACTGATGCTTAGTCCTCCGCCAGAGGCGACAGTAGTGAATACTGGTGGGGATTCCGACAAAGAGGTACTCGTGACTGACACCTATCGGCTCACCGATCGCTACACCGCCGACTCTGGCACCGTGTTCATGACCGGGATCCAAGCACTGGCGCGGCTCCCGATCGAGCAGTTGCGTGCCGACCGAGCGAACGGACTGCAAACGGCCGCATTCGCGGCGGGCTATCCCGGTTCTCCGCTTGGCGGGTACGACAGCGCTGTAGACGCTGCGCGCAAGCAGGTTCCGGACCTTCCTTTCGAACACGTGCACTCGGTCAACGAAGAGCACGCGGCGACCGCAGTCATGGGAACACAACTCGCGTGCACACGTCCAGACGCTCGCTACGACGGTGTCATCGGGCTTTGGTATGGCAAGGCCCCCGGCATCGACCGTGCCAGCGATGCCATGCGTCATGCAGTCTTCGCCGGCACCGATCCCAATGGCGGAGCGGTTGCTCTGGTGGGCGACGACCCCCTAGCGAAGTCTTCGACCGTGCCGTCCTCATCGGCGGGCACCCTCGCCGACATGCACATCCCTGTGCTGTACCCGGGAACGCCCACCGAAGCACTCGATCTCGGCCGTCATGCCATCGCGATGAGCAGGGCCACCGGTCTGTGGGCTGGGCTGAAGATTGTGGCCGACGTGGCCGACGGTTCCAGCAATGTCGATCTCGACGCCCATCGTGTCCAGCCGATCCTCCCGCTAGTCGACGGCAAGCCCTATGCCCATCTACCAGATGGCGCCTTGGTACCTCCGCACATCATCGAGCTTGAGCGCGAGATCTACGAGGTCCGCTACAACCTCGTTGTTGAGTACGGCGCACTCAACAACCTCAACCACACCACCGTCGATCCGTCAGATGCCTGGATCGGCATCGTGTCGTCCGGCATCACCTATTGCGAGGTCCGCGAAGCCCTCAGCCGGCTTGGCCTTGAAACCGACCACGACATTGCCTCGGCCGGTATTCGTCTGCTCAAACTACAGATGCCGCTTCCGTTCAACTTTCCAAAGATCCAATCGTTCGCCCGAGGCCTCGATGAGATCCTTGTGCTCGAGGAGAAGCACCCCAACGTTGAGAGCCTGATCAAGGATGCCCTCTACAACCAGGCCGTCCGACCAATCGTTGTCGGAAAGACAGACGAACTCGGCAAGACACTCACGCCAAGTCATGGTGCCCTTACTGCCGATCAACTGATCCGCGGTTTGCGCGCTCGGTTGACTCCTAAGCTCGGCGACCGGATCCGACCCGCACGCCCCGAACGCGAGATGATTCCGCTCGCCATCAACCGGACCCCATTTTTCTGCTCGGGTTGCCCGCACAACCGATCGACTGTGGTCGACGAAGGCACGCTCGTCGGTGCTGGCATTGGCTGCCACACGATGGTGATGCTTCAGGACAACGAGCGATTCGGTGATGTGGCCGGCCTCACATGCATGGGCAACGAGGGCACCCAGTGGATCGGCATGTCACCGTTCATTGAGACCAACCATCTCATCCAGAACCTCGGGGACGGCACGTTCTTTCACTCCGGCCAACTCGCCATTACCTCGGCTATCGCGGCCGACGTCAACATCACCTACAAGTTGCTTTGGAACGGCGCTGTCGCCATGACCGGCGGCCAGGACCCGACCGGCCGACTACCCCTCGGGCAAGTCGCTCGCAATTTGTTGGGCCATGGGGCCAAGCGAGTGATCATCACTACCGACGACGTCGACCGTACCTCTAGCGATGACATCCCCTACGAGGTAGACGTTTGGGATCGAGACCGCCTTCTCGACGCACAGCGCGAACTGGCGGCAATCAAGGGCGTAACCGTGCTCATCCATGATCAACGCTGTGCCGCTGAACAACGGCGTGACCGCAAGCGGGGTCAAATCAAGACACCACCCACCCGCGTGGTAATCAATCAGCGTGTCTGCGAAGGATGCGGCGATTGCGCGTCCGTTTCGAACTGTCTCTCTGTCCAGCCGATTGAGACACCCTTCGGTCGCAAGACGACGATTGAGCAGGACAGCTGCAATCTCGATCTCTCATGCCTCGAGGGTGACTGCCCAGCGTTCACTGCCGTCACGGACCGTCCCGATCGCTGGTGGCGCCCCTCGGCGAAGGCCGAAACGTCGGCGGCCACGATTCTTGCGGCCCCCGACTCGATCCCGGCTCCTGCGATGTCGGAGGACCACGACGTCAGTGTCCACATCACGGGCATCGGCGGGACAGGCGTGGTTACCATCAGCCAGATCTTGGGGACGGCTGCGATGCTCGAGGGTGCCGACGTCTCCGGTCTGGATCAGATCGGTCTTTCGCAAAAAGCGGGCCCGGTCGTTAGTGATGTGCGCATCACCCACGACCGTCGAGCTGAGTCGAGTCGTGTGGGTGCTGGCCAAGCCGACCTCCTTCTCGCGTTCGACCTGCTCGTTGCGTCCAGCTGGACCGGTCTGAACGCTGCTGACCCGGCACGCACCGCTGTAGTTGGATCAATCGCTCTCACGCCACCCGGTCGCAAGATCGCCAGACCAGAGACCGAGATGCCGGAGGTGACTGAGCTTCTTGAGCGAATCGACGGGTCAACGCAGCCGGGCCGTCGATTCTGGGCCGACGCCTACGACCTCACTTCGGTTCTGGTCAGCGATTCGGTGGCCGCAAACATCTTTGTCGTTGGCATGGCCGTCCAATCTGGCTTTCTACCCATCCTGCCCAGCAGCCTGGAAGAGGCCATCACCCTCAATGGTGTCGCCGTCGAACGAAACGTCACCGCATTTCGCTGGGGTCGTATGCATGTGGCCGACCCCGAGATGGTGGCGGCTGCTGCCGATGCCGCTCGTGTCGAGCCTCGCAAGCGCCCCACGCCGCCCGAAGCAGTCTCTAAGGCCGCCGCCAAGCTTTCGGGTGAGGGCCCACTGCGCGACGAGCTCGAACGGTTTGGCGCTGAACTCACCCTTTTCCAGAACTCAGCCTTGGCCGCCGAGTTCTTCGCCGAACTGAGCCCTGTGCGCGATGCCGAACTGGCCGTCGATCCAACAAGCGACCAGCTGACCCTCAGCGCCGCTCGCGGTCTGTTCAAGCTCCTGGCCTACAAGGACGAATACGAGGTCGCCCGACTTCTGCTGCTCCCTGACCCTGCTGTCGAGGAGATTGCCGGACCGCGCGCCAAGACTGCGTGGAAGCTCCACCCACCAACCCTGCGAGCGCTCGGACGTTCGAAAAAGATGTCACTGTCGTCGCGATGGGGGCGCCCCGCAATGGTGGCCTTGCGCGCCGCCAAGCGTGTACGCGGCACCGCTCTCGACCCCTTCGGCCGAGCCGAGGTCCGTAAGGTGGAGCGAGCACTTCCCGCCGAGTACCTGACAGCCCTGCACGCTGCCAGCAGTGGGCTTACAGCCGACACACTCGATCATGCGATCGAGATCGCCGAACTCCCCGAGCTTGTGCGCGGCTACGAGGACATCAAGATGCGCAATGTCGAGCGGTTCCGTGCTCGGCTGGCCGAACTCGCCAGCTGAGTCGAAGCGGCGCCCGTTCCTCTAGCGTCATTACATGACTTCGCCCGGACGTCTCCGCTCACTTCTGTTCGCTCCCGCCGTTCGGCCGGATCTTCTTCGCAAAATGCCCCGTACCGGTGCCGACGCAATCGTCATCGATCTCGAGGATGCCACGCCGCCGAACGCCAAGGCCGATGGCCGGGCCAATCTTGTGGAGTTGGCTCCCGAACTCATCGACCAGGTCGCCGTGTACGTGCGTGTGAACGACAGCACCACCGAGTGGCACGAAGACGATCTTGATTCCGTCCCAGCCGGCGTACAAGGAATTGTCGTGCCGAAGATCGAGACCATCGCCGCCCTTGATGCGCTCCAGGAGCGTCTCGATAGCCGAGGACTCTCGGACCTTGTCCTGATCGGTGGCGTCGAGACTGCTCTCGGTGTGGCCGATGCCCGCGAGCTTCTTGCTCACTCCGTCATCGACGCGGCGTACTTCGGGGCCGAAGATTTCATCGCCGATATGGGAGGCGTGCGCACCCCGAGCAACGCTGAGGCGCAGTACGCCCGCTCCCAAGTCGCCCTGGCCGGCCGCCTAGCGGAGAAACTTGTCATTGATCAGATCGTCGCTGACTTCCGTGACGACGACCGATGCGACCGCGAATGCCGCGAGGCACGGGCTCTGGGCTACGGCGGAAAGCTTTGCATCCACCCTGCTCAGGTCGCCATCGCCCACGCCGCGTTCACGCCCTCAGAAGAAGAAGTCGACCGGGCCCACCGACTGTTGGTGGCCTACGCCGAAGCGACAGCAGGCGGCGTAGCCTCGATCGCCTTCGAAGGCCAGATGGTTGATGAGCCGGTGGCAATACAAGCGCGGCGAATCCTCGTTCTGGCCGCGGAGTAGATCACGCTTCGAGCTGTTCCCAGTGGGATTTAGTCGCTGGTTGGGCGAGCGAGCATGAGGGCATTTCGGACGGCCCGGCAGACGGGAACATCGTTCTGGTTGAACGCTCGATGTTCGAAGGTCACGATTCCCTGACCTGGGCGCGATGAGGATTCGCGAGACGCCATCACCTCAGTCTCCACTCGGATCGTGTCGCCATGGAAGAGCGGTGCCGGGAAGTCGGCTTTGTCGAAGCCCAGGTTGGCGACCGTGGTGCCGAGGGTCGTCTCGTGGACCGAGATGCCGACGACCATGCCAAGCGTCAACAGCGAATTGACCAAAGGTTTACCAAACTCGGTTTCCTTCGCGGCATAGTCCGCATCGAGATGCAGCCACGCCGGGTTCATGGTCATGGTGGTGAAGAAGACGTTGTCAGCTTCGGTGATCGTACGCCTCAGGGCATGCGGGATCACCAAGCCCACGGTGAGTTCTTCGAGCCATTTGCCGGTCACTGGACGATCCATGACGGCGAGTTTGCCAGTTCCGCACTGGGCGAGCGTGATCAGGCTGGGATCACGGTCCGAAGGTCGATCGCTACAGGTTCGACCGCCTCGGCCCAGCAGACGATCGAACGATCGCCGTCGTCCCACGCCGATTCGTCCGGAATATAGGCACTGAGGCCGAACATCGGAAGGCCCAGATTGTCGCTCAGGTGTGGGGCAAGACGATCACCGGCCAACCGCATGCACAGCGGCCCTGCCTCTGCTGTGAGCGACTCGACCCCGGGCCAGGTGTCGCTCTGCTCAGAGCTCACTCTCCCAAGAACCTGACCGCGGTGCGGTTCTCCACACGGCACCGCGTCGACACTGCGGACGGCCGAACCTGGGCGCTCACTGAAACAATCACCAGCGACAAGCTGCGTCGTACCGAGGCGACCAGCTTCGAGAATTTCACTATTGGGAGCGCGCTCAACTTCATCAATGAAGGCTTCGTTGGCGCAAGCGCCCAGCGTCAGCGCGGCCACGACAACGATGATCAGCGGCTTCATGTCTTGCGGATCGAACCTTCGGGTGGCCCAAAGATCACGACGAGTTGCAGATCTTCTTGCACCTCTACGAATCGATGTTCGGTCGCTCGGGGCACGCTGATGATGGACCCTGGCTGAATGGGAATTCGAGTACCCGCCAACTCGACCACAGCACGCCCATGGATAACGACATAGATCTCATCTTCACCATGGGGCCCTTGCGGATCTTGGACGCCTGCACTCAGCTCATAAATCCCGGTGCTCAGGCCTGATTGCCGATCGAATTCGAGATAACGGACACCGGCGATATCAATCTGGACGTCCCGCTCCTGATCACCAAGGACCGTTATGAGTTCACGTTCGATGAGATGATGAACTGCAGTCATTCGCTCAGTCTGTCAGCCAGCGACGGGCTCCATGCATACAAGGCCGGTAGCCTTGCCCGATGCGGAAATTCGATCTCATCATCATCGGGACCGGGTCAGGAAATTCGATTATCGGCCCCGAGCACGACGAATGGGACATCGCCCTGGTCGAGCGAGGGCTCTTCGGAGGCACCTGCCTCAACGTCGGATGTATCCCGTCAAAAATGTTCGTCTATGCCGCGGAAATCGCAGAACTGGCCGCCCAAGTCGGCCCATCACTGGGCGTTGACACGCAGATGAACGGCGTCGATTGGCCCCAGATCCGTGACCGCGTGTTCGGTCGCATCGACCCGATCGCGGCGGGCGGCGAGGACTACCGCAAGAGCCTCGACCATGTCACCGTGTTCCAGCACGATGCCAGATTTGTTGGTCCCAAAGCCCTGAAGGTCGGTGACGAGACCATCACAGCCGACCATATTGTGCTCGCTGCTGGAGCGCGCCCGTTCGTCCCGGACATCCCAGGGCTCGCCGAAGCTGGTTTCCACACCTCCGACTCGATCATGCGAGTCGACGAGTTACCCGGCCGCATCGTCGTACTTGGCGGTGGCTACATCGCCACCGAACTCGGAAACGTTTTCGGACAATTTGGTACGGATGTCACGTTCATCTTGCGCAGCGACCGAATGCTGCGAGCCGAGGACCACGAGGTGAGTGACCGGTTCACCGAGATTTACACCAAGAAGTTCAAGACGCGCATCAACACCAATGTCTTGAGTGCCCACCGCGACGGCGACGAAATCCTGCTCGAACTGGAGTCCGAGGGCGCGATTTCGGAGCTACGAGTCGACGAGGTCCTTGTGGCAACAGGACGCATTCCCAACGGCGACCAGCTCAATGTCGAAGCGTGCGGGGTCGAACTCGACGGGCGCGGCTATGTCGTGACCGACGCCAACCTTCGCACATCGGTCGACGGCGTTTGGGCGCTTGGCGACATCACAAATCCCATTCAACTCAAGCATGCGGCCAACCACGAGGCCAGAGTCGTGGCGCACAACCTGGCCAATCCGGGGTCGATGATCGAGACCGACCACCGGTTCGTTCCTCACGCCGTGTTCGGCCACCCCCAGGTCGCCGGCGTAGGCTTCACCGAGCAGAAGTGCATCGAGCAGGGCCGCCCCTATATCGCTCACACCCAGGCCTATGGGTCTGCCGCGTACGGCTGGGCGATGGAAGACAGTGAGAGTTTCGCCAAGGTCATCGCCGACCCCGATACTCGCCAGCTGATCGGAGCGCACATCATTGGACCGCAAGCGTCGACACTCATACAGCAACTCATTCAGGCCATGACATTCGGTCAGACAGTCGATCAGTTGGCCCGTGAGCAGTACTACATCCACCCGGGCTTGCCCGAAGTGATCGAGCAAGCCCTGTTGGAGTTGTAGCGAGATCCTCGCATTCTGTACGGATACGAAATTCGGTACGTCAGCCTCCCGCTGACCATGCGACCATACGCTTGTAAGGCAATGACCTCGCACGCAGCGTCCGCGCCAACTTCGTCCGAAATTCCCGGCTCGCTCAACCCAGCTCAGCGCGCCAAGGATTGGAAACGGCTTGCCACCGAGGAGTTCGACGTTCTGGTTGTCGGCGGCGGGGTAACCGGCGTTGGATGCGCGCTCGATGCCGTCACACGAGGGCTCTCCGTCGGACTCATCGAGCAGCGTGACCTTGCTTCGGGCACCTCCAGTCGCTCGTCCAAGCTCCTTCACGGTGGCTTGCGCTATCTCGAGCAGCGCGACTTTGCGCTGGTCCGCGAGGCACTACGCGAGCGAGGCTTGTTGGCCTCGTTCATCTGCCCGCATCTTGTACGACCGGTGTCGTTCCTGCTCCCGCTCACCCATCGTGTCTGGCAGCGGATCTACTACGGCGCAGGCGTTTTTCTCTACGACCTGCTCGCCTTGGGTCGGCGCAACCCACTCCCCCGTCACCGACATCTGTCTCGACGGACAGCGATGGAGTTGGTGCCTGACTTTGACGAAAATTTTTTGATCGGCGCCATCCGCTACTTCGATGCCCAAGTCGACGATGCCCGACACACCCTGACAGTGGCCCGGACGGCGGCACGCCACGGCGCGGCCGTCGTCACCAGCGCTCAACTCACGGGTCTCTTGCGTGACGATAAAGCTGGTGGTGACACGGTCGTTGGAGCCACCGTCGTCGATGTCGAAACGGGCGAGGAGATCGAGGTACGCGCCTCCAAGGTGGTAAACGCCACCGGCGTGTGGCTCGACGAGATCCAAGACATGGTCGGCGGCTCGGGGCTCCATGTCACCGCCGCAAAGGGGGTGCACATCGTCGTGCCCCGAGAGGCCATCGACAGCGACTCTGGGCTCATCCTTCGCACACCGATCTCGGTGCTCTTCGTCATTCCCTGGGGTCGACACTGGCTGGTCGGCACCACTGATACCCGCTACGAACTCGACCGTGCTCATCCCGCCGCCTCCGCCTCTGACATTGAGTACATCCTCGAACACGCCAACCGTGCCCTGCGCCGCCCGCTCACCCGAGATGACATCGTCGGCGTCTACGCCGGTCTCCGTCCACTGGTGTCGGGCGAAGGCGGTGATACCGCCCGCCTCAGCCGTGAGCACGCAGTGCTTGAACCGGTCCCCGGTTTGATTTCTATCGCAGGCGGGAAGTACACGACCTATCGAGTGATGGCCGCCGACACAATCGACATGGTCGTAGATGGACTCGACCGGAAGGTGCCGAAATCTTGCACCGACCGGCTTCCACTAATCGGCGCCGACCAGTGGAACACGTTCAAAGACGATGCGGCGAGGCTTGCCCGTGAGCACGGGCTGAAAACTGGGGCCGTAGACCGCCTTCTGTGGCGTCACGGCAGCCGCGTCAACGACGTCCTCGCTCTGGTCAGCAACGACGCGACACTCGGCGAGGAATTGCCAGGAGGCGGCTACATCGCTGCAGAGGTGGTCTATGCCGCTCGCCACGAGGGAGCGCTCCACCTCGACGACTTGTTGGCGCGGCGGATGCGTATTTCGATCGAGAACGATCAGCGTGGGCTTCTTGTCGCTGAACAAGCCGCCGCTCTGATGGCGCCCGAATTGGGCTGGAATGAAGACCGTACACGCGTGGAAGTCAGACGCTGGCAGACCCGAATTGACGCAGAACTCGCGGCCAACGCTGCGCCCGATGACGGCTCAGCAGACGAGTTTCGCCAAGCGGCCATCGATAGTCGAGGGCTCGCCGACGCATGACAGTCGGTGGGCTATGAAGAAACATCGGCCAAGCGCTGAGCCGTGGGCCGTACACTTGCGTCGATGGGCAGTTCAACCGGCACCCTCTTTCGGGTCACCACCTATGGCGAATCTCACGGAGGCGGCATCGGCGTCGTAATCGACGGCTGCCCGCCGCGGCTCGCCCTATCGCAGGAAGACCTGCAGTTCGATCTTGATCGTCGTCGTCCTGGTCAGAGCCGTTTGGTCACTCAACGCGACGAGTCCGACACCGCCGAGATCCTGTCCGGGGTCTTCGGTGGCTACACCACAGGTACTCCGCTGGCTGTGCTCGTGCGAAACAAGGACCACAACTCCGGCGCCTATGACCATCTGCGCGATATCTATCGGCCTTCGCACGCTGACTTCACCTACGACGCCAAATACGGATTCCGCAACTGGGCGGGCGGTGGACGAGCCTCTGCTCGCGAAACCATTGGTCGCGTGGCCGCCGGCGCAGTCGCGCGCCGTCTATTAGCCGAAGTAGCTGGCATTGAAGTCCTAGCCTGGGTTGATCAGGTCGGTGACATCACTGCCACCGTCGACGGCGCAACGGTCACCCTCGGCCAGGTCGAAGCCGACCCCACTCGGTGCCCGGACCTTCAAGCATCTGGCGCGATGACCGAAGCGATCGAGCATGCTCGCCGAAACGGTGACTCACTCGGCGGCACCGTTCGCTGCGTTGCGCGTCGCGTGCCCGCTGGGCTCGGCCAGCCCGTATTCGAAAAACTCGACGCAGTCCTTGCCGGTGCCATGATGTCGCT
>JABIQM010000181.1 GCA_018699415.1 Acidimicrobiaceae bacterium | reverse complement strand
TGTTGCTAGGGCTAGACGTCGAGCGATTCCGCTCTACGATGCAGCCGTGACTGCCGAAGGCTGGCGCCCACTGCGACCTCCGAGTCCCGAGCAAAGAGGCTCAGGCGCGTTTGTCGTCTCACCGTTCATGCGACTCGCCCGGGTGCACGCGTTCGGCGCTGCATCCGATGCGGCGATCGCTGTCACGCTCGCCGGCAGCGTCTTTTTCTCCATTAGTCCCGACGATTCGCGCGGAAGGGTGGCCCTCTACCTGCTCCTCACCATGGCACCCTTCGCCGTAGTGGCACCGCTCATTGGGCCGGTCATTGACCGGGCCCGAGGGGGCCGGCGAATGATGATTATCGGTACGGCATTCGGTCGTGGCGTCATTGCCTTCCTCATGATCGGCGACGTTGGCACGCTGTGGCTGTTCCCGGAGGCATTCGCCTTACTCGTCCTCCAGAAGA
Source organism: Acidimicrobiaceae bacterium (assembly GCA_018699415.1). Classification (GTDB taxonomy): domain Bacteria; phylum Actinomycetota; class Acidimicrobiia; order Acidimicrobiales; family Aldehydirespiratoraceae; genus JAACCU01. The sequence continues at coordinate 9,668 of JABIQM010000181.1, read as the reverse complement.
GCTATTCAGTTGCCAAAAGTGCTGTTGTCCCAGAGTTGGTTCGCGCCGATCAAGATCTTGTGTCGGCCAACAGTCGACTGGCGCTCATCAGCGCAGTGTCGGGCATCGTCGGTGTGGCTATCGCCGGTGTCTTCTCACTGATAGGCGGCCCGAGTTACTCGGCCGCCATCGCTATGTTTGGGTTCATCGTCACCACAGTGATGGCATTCCAGACTGCACCGATTGTGGTTGCGGCTGAGCCGACCGCAACTCTGGAGCGAGAAGAGCTTCGCGACGCGACCGTTCTACTTGCGGCCTCAGCCACTGCGATCTTGCGGGGCCTTGTTGGCTTCGTGACGTTCCTGCTTGCGTTTGAGTTTCGGGGTGGTAAGGACGGGTTGGACGTCAGCACTCCTGGTTCCGCGGCCGGCGGCGCCACCGCTTCGGCCCGCAACATCGATATCGCTGGTGATCCTGCCGCACCCGTATGGCATTTTGGCGTTGTGCTGTTGGCCGCTGGAATTGGTGCACTCGTCGGTGCGAAGATGGCGCCTGCGGTTCGGCAGCGGATTCCCGAGGAGCGGATGCTGGTCACCGCGCTGGCGGTTGTATTCTCCGCAGCGCTCTTCGCCACATTCTCCGGCAACCTCTCGGGCGCAACGGTACTGTCGTTCGCTATCGCGTCATGCGCCGCCACCGGAAAGCTGGCGTTCGATTCGTTGGTTCAACGCGCTGCACCTGATGCCAACTACGGTCGATCGTTCGCCAGATTCGAGGCCCGTTTCCAGTTCGCATGGGTGGTCGGGGCATTCATACCAGCAGTCATTCCGCTGAACATTGTTGTTGGTGGTATCGGCGTCGCCATCGCGTCGGGGTTCGCCATCGTGTCCTACGTGCTAGGCCGGCCGGGTCGTGCCATGTTGTCTTGGCGACCGAATCGCACAGATTCAGTGGAGTCGTCTAGTGCCGCGACCGCGTTGGTGCCGCTGAACGAACCTCCTGTCGAGTTTGAGGAGTTCACCGACGACGACCTCCGTCCGTCACAGCCACAGGCGCCGGCGGGTACGTCGGAGTGGGCGGGCAGCTGGGATGCTGCAGCGCCGATCGTGTCATCCGTTGAAGGTGTGCACGTCGAGCAGCCAGCGGATAAGCCGGCAGGATCAGGCGACGAGACCGGTCCATCGACCGCTTAGGGTCCGCTCGGCAGATCGATTCGGGCCAGCCACAAACCGGGAGCATCGACTTCTGCCGTGGTGGGTATGTGGGACGGGTCTGACCAGAGGCGGCTGAGTCCCTCCTTGCCGGCTCGCTCAACGACGCCTGTTGCGAATGTGGCGCCACGGTCGTACTGCGCGGCATCGAGCTCAAGTCCGAGTATCCGCTCGACGAATCTGTCGTTCGTGTTCGCCTCTACGCGTCGGCGACGGAGCGCTTCGGCCAGCATGTCGTAGGAACCGATCAATGTGGCACCGATGGTGTCCATGACATGATCGACATAACCGGTGATGGCAGCGATCAAAGCGGTGAGTTCGGGCTGAATGGCCTCTTGGGCGGGTGAGCGAACGGCGCCGAGAAGCGCCTCAGGGTCTGACATCATGGATTGAAGTTCGGCCAGGCCATCAGGCCCCCCAGAGAGATCAACAGAGCCGAGTTGCTGTTGGATCGCTTCTGGGTTGGTCTCGAAGGCACGTGCGTGACGGATCAACAGATTGTCCAATTGGCGTCGCACGTGAGGGACGCCGAGAACGGCATGGTGAGCGACCTCGTGTAGGCAAACCCATAGCCGCAGGTCGTCTCGGTTGAGAGACCAGTCGTTGCCGAATGCGTCAACGTTGCGAAGCAGTATCAGCAAGGGCTGATCGGCAGGCCGCGGAACAGGCAGCTCGTAGCCGCCGAGCGCTCGTTGGGCGATGTTGCCGACCATCGAGCCGGTCGTCATGCTGAGCATCATCGGGCCGATCATCTTGCTCAGCCCTTCGAGCATCGACGCCATTGGGTCGCCACTCGAGATGTCGTCTGGAGCACTCGCCCCGGCCGCCATTGATTCCGAGAGCGCAGCGAACAAGTTCTTGTAGTCCCCCACGGTGCGATCAGCCCACTGTGACCGGTTGCCGACGTCGACCTGAAGGGCGCCGCCTCGTGCCACTGGGAGGTCTGTTACTTGTGCGACATGCAGTTCGGCCACTCGGACGAGTTGTTCAACCGCGATGCGGTCGGTGGGGTTGATATTCGCTTCGGTCTGTCCGTCGTTGGCGATCGATCGGGCCAATTGCCGGGCAGCATCGGCACCGCCTGGCCCAGCGCCTTGCATCATCCGCATGAGTTCGCCGAAGAATGGCATGGCCCCAAATGGGTCGTCGGGTAGCGGTCCATCGGTCATAGAAGGCATCGTAGATGGGTGATCTCGATAATTCCTGATGGCTTCGCCCGATGTGCTCGACCGACTGAAGTGTTGTGATGACTCGTCGCGTTGCCGTGACCGGAGCAGCAGGATCGGTGGGAACACGAGTAGTCGCACTCCTTTCGGATTTGTCCGACTGTGACGTGCTCGCTATTGACCGCATCGAACTCGATGCCCCACCGACGGTTGAGACGAAGCGACTCGATCTGATGTCGGCGGATCTTGGGTCAGTATTCGCTGGGGTTGATGCCGTGGTTCATCTGGCCACCACGGTGACCCCCGGTGAGATCGATGCAGCCAGCGAAGCGCTCGAGATGGCGATTCTTCACCGGGTGCTCGATGCGGCAATGGAGACGGACGTGACTCAGATGGTGTCGCTTTCGACGGCGATGGTCTACGGAGCATGGGTCGGTAACCCGGTTCCGATCACCGAAGATGCCGCCACTCGCCCGAACCCAGATTTCGGCTGGGCAGTCTTGCGCGGGGAGATAGAGAAAGCCACGCTGGAGTGGGCGAATGACCGGGATGTTGTGGCCGCGGTTCTCCGGCCGACGGCAGTTGTTGCGCAAGACCATCTTGGACAGTTGGCCAGAGTCCTGCACACTGCCCGAATCGGCATCGCTGCTGAGGGCGACCCGCCGGTCCAGTATCTCCACGTCGATGACCTTGCGGCGGCCATTGTCACGGCGGTTGAGCGCGAGTTTGACGGTGTCGTGAATGTGGCCCCAGATGGCTGGATCCCTCCCGATGCCTTGCACGACCTTGAAGGACCTCAAGCGCGTGTGCGGGTGCCGGCAGTTGCGGCCCGATGGATTGCGGCTATTCGCTGGAGGGCTGGGCTGTCGCCGATTCCACCAGGGATCGTCCCCTATACGTCGCATTCGTGGGTTGTGGCGAACGACCGAATGCGCGGACTTGGGTGGGAACCGAGATGGACGAATGAGGAGGCATGGGTGGTGTCACATCATCCCGGACCCCTCGACCGATTACCGGCGCGCAAGCAGCAGGAACTGGCACTTGCAGCGGCCGGTGTTACCGCAGCGCTCACCCTGGGCGGACTTGGATTCCTGGTCCGTCGAATACGGCGAAAGACGTCAGACGCCGTCCTAGATAGTTGATCCATCTACGACGGGACAGGTGAGATGCTCGCCGTCGCGATCGATCACGATGCGCGCCAAGTCGCCAATGTCGCAGGTCCGAGGCAGGGCAATCGTCTCAGCTATCGATGTGATGGGCTGATTGTTGATTCCCGCGATCAGGTCGGTGGGATCGAGGCAGTTATTTCGGGAACTGACGCGTCAGTGATCGGGCCAGTGTCAACGCTGCCGACTTCGGTGGGTTCGACAATGACGGTTCGGGTGGCCTGGCGGGCCTCCCATGCGACCTCGGAGGGATGGCGCCACGTCCGATCCTCGGATGCGGGAGGTCGACTAACGGCTTGATTGTCCTCGTCGTACTCCCCATGCGTCACGTTACACACTCCCCAAGTGCCACCTCGCCCGACAGTACTGACACAAACCGTGCAGCGGGGCGCGCCCCTTCCGCAGAAGGGGCGGTGCCGCCCTCGGCTGACTCCCGTACGCTGTCGAAGTGATTTTGCCCCCATCCACCGACACCTGGTTGAGACTCACCGAAGAGCCTCTGCCCGTTGGTGCCGCCGGTGATTGGGCGGTGCGTCCGAACTGTGGCGCAATGGTGGTGTTCAGTGGCACCGCTCGGGACCACGCTCCCGGTCGTGAAGGCGTCGAACGCCTCGAGTACGAAGCGTATGAGGAGCACGTCGTGCCTCGGTTGGCTGAGATTGCAAGCGAGATGCGTCGTCAGTGGCCGACCCTTGGCCGGGTTGCCTTGCTGCACCGCGTTGGCGTCGTGCCCGTGGGCGAATCATCGGTTGTAGTGGCGGTGTCCTCGCCTCACCGACCCGAGTCGTTCGAGGCGGCCCGTTTCGGTATCGACACATTGAAGGCAACTGTTCCGATCTGGAAGCGTGAGATCTGGAACGACGGCGAATCCTGGGGCCTCGAGACACAACACATTTCTAAAATCGGCGAATGAAAGACGACAAGTGATGACTACTGCTGTGGCATTTTTGGTGGTTCCTCTGGTGGCGGCTCTGGTTGGTTCGGTGATCCTCTGGCTGATTTCCAAAGCCCGTCGACCACACGTTCCTGATTTCAACGAACAGTTGCGCGCTATCGCTCCCCGAGAGGGGACCCCACCCCGCGTGCAGTCGAGCGGTATTGTTCCCATTGACCCCGCATCTCCAAAGGAACTCTGACTCTGGCACGCGACCTTGCGATCGATCTCGGCACGGCTAATACGTTGGTGTATGCCCGAGGTGAGGGCATTGTCCTCAACGAGCCGTCGGTTATCGCGCTCAACAGTCGGAGTGGTGAAGTTCTTGCGATGGGACACGAAGCGTGGAACATGATCGGGCGGACGCCGTCCTACATTGTTGCTGTGCGGCCACTGCGAAAGGGCGCAATTACCGACTTTGAAGTCACCCAGCGAATGATCCGGCTGTTGTTGCAGCGGGTTGGTGTAAGCCGTTTGAACCGGCCCCGAGTCGTGATCTGCGTGCCGTCCGCCATTACGGCGGTAGAACGCCGCGCCGTGACCGAAGCAGCCAAGCGTGCCGGTGCCGCCGATGCGCGACTGATTGAGCAGCCGCTTGCCGCGGCAATTGGGGTGGAGCTTCCGGTCAATGAGCCGATCGGCAACATGGTCATCGACATCGGGGGCGGCACCACCGAGTCGGCCCTCATCTCCCTTGGTGGCGTGGTCGCTCTCGAGGCTGTGCGTGTCGGCTCGTTCGACATCGACAATGCTATTCAGGGTTTTGTGCGCCGCGAGTACGGCATTGCCGTCGGTGAGCGCACGGCGGAGGAGATCAAGATCCTGCTCGGGTCCGCGGCCCCTACAGATGACGAGGTATCCGCTGAGATTCGCGGACGCGAGCTGATGAGTGGTCTTCCGAAGACGGTGATCCTGACACCGGAAGAGGTCCGTTCGGCGATCGAAGAGCCGGTTGCGGCCATGGTCGACTCGGTATTGAGTTGCCTTGCCCAGGCACCGCCCGAACTCGCCCAGGATCTGATCGTGCAAGGCATCCATCTGGTCGGCGGTGGCGGGATGCTGAACGGGATGGACAAGCGGCTCTCCGAAGAGTCGGAGGTGCAAGTTCGGTTGGTAGAGACGCCACTCGAAGCGGTTGTCCTCGGTGCCGGCAAGGTGATCGAACACTACGAGTCCGTCCAGGCGATGTTCATGGATGGCGGGACCCGTCGCTGATGTGAGAGACGGTGGGACTTGCCGCTGTCAGATAGGGGCTCGGCCGGGTTGTACTGGCTTGGGATTTTAGGAGCGGTCGGGATGGGCAGGGTCGTCGGTGGTTGCTGGGCCCAAGAGTTCGTCGACGGCATCTCTGACTTGGCGGTCGCGATCGTTTCGAGCTCGCTCCCATGCGGCATCGACTTCCGGGCCTTCGAACGCAGCCAGCGAAAGCACCGCACGGCGTCGAACGGCAGGCTTATCGGAGGCGGCGGTGAGGATGGCGGGTAGCCCATCCTCGTGGCCGATGGCCCCAAGCGCAGCAACCGCGGCCTCGCGAACGAGGGGGTCGTCATGGGTCTGAGCAAGCCCGGCGAGTTGACTGGTGACAGCGGAATCATGCGGTCGCTCGCCACACGCCCATGCAGCCTGCTCAATGACGCGAGCGTCGCTGTCGTCGAGCAAGGCTCCCACTGGTGGAGTGCTGCGAGGGGCTGCTAATTCCAACGCTGCCATGCGAACGAAGGGGTGAGGATCCTGGAGAGCTGAGGAGAGCGTGTGGGCAGTGAGATTCTCAAGTCGATCACTGGACCGGAGAGCCGCAGCCCGCACCTTGTGGTCAGGATCGTTAAGAGCAGCGTCCGTCGTGGCGAGGTCGCCGGTGAACCCAGCCCTGGCGGCGGCTATGCGCCGATCTCTAGCGTCGCGCTCCACCGGGCGACCCTACTCCTCAGTATCGGTCGTCAGACCCATCTGTTCGGGGTCCCAACGCTCAAGTTTGTTCACCGATCGGCCGACGAAACCATTGTTCGTCGAAGGGATTGTTCGACGAGACAACGTCAGCACAGGCTAAGGAGCGCATGGCGTCGCATATCGTGAACCACGACAACATTGATGGAATAACTCAGCACCGAGAGTTTGATGATCTTGGTCACGCGGTTGCGTTCGTCGAGGAACTTCGCAACATCGCTGACGTTGAGGACGCGAAGCGGTATGCGCTCGGTGCGGTCGCATTCGAAATGAAGCCGTATTTCAAGGTCGAGGTGCTCGACGCTGTCATGCCGCTGGCCCCTGAGGCGGTGACCCCGAGTAGCGCGTCGTCCGAATCGGTTGAAACGTGGGGACGAGACAGAATTCTCTCGCAGGGTTCGAGGCGCTGGAGATGGAGTCGGTGCCGCCTCTAGGTGAGCCGCCTATGTGGTTATCGGCTGGCGAGGCTCGCCGCGGTCTCTTCGGTCGGTAGTTCATTCGTAGTCACTGGTAGGCCCCGTGTCGGCCGGTTCAGCCGATTGCCTGCTCCAGAAGAAATCCGAGGCTCAGCACCGTGACGCCAACAATGGCGGCAAGTGCAATGCCGAGCGAGACCACGATGGCGGACAAGACGATGACCGCTCGCAGTCGTTCCCACCAGCGGGTATATGCCTTGCGGCCGACGACGGGGCGATCGACACGCTTGCGGACGATCCCGAGCACGCGCAGCGAGTCCATGATGATGCTGGAATCATTGCCGAACCGAATCTGAGCATGAAGCTGCCAACGGGTTTTGTCGCCATCGCTCGATTTGCGCCTGCGACCGATAAAGGTCGCGATCATGGCAGGCTGAAGAAGAGCGCGCTGATGTGCCCTGATCATCAATCCCGCCCCTAGGACGAGCATCCAAACAATGAGTGAGTTCGACACGCCAATCGAGAGGCTACAGGCCGACGACGACTCGTCGGCGCAGTGGTGGCGCGACCGGTTCAATCTGCGAGTCGCCGTTGTGGTGTGTGTGCTTGGCTCTCTGGTCGGCACGTTGCTCATGCCAGCTCAGTGGATCGGACGGGTTGTTCCCGGCCATTCGGTTGTCGACGACGGCAGCGTGGCGTTGAAACCAGGCTCGGCTCGCTCTGCGGAGTCCCGAGTGACCATCGTGGACTTGCCCGTCTACGACGCAGATGGCGAGGTCTTGTTCACGACCGTCTCGATCGATAGTCGGGTCACGGTCTGGGATTGGGCAATGTCAGCGTTGAATGACGATATTGAACTCGGTTCACGAGAAGATGTTTTCGGTACTCGAACGGTCACCGAGCAGCGGGAACGGAGTCTGGAACTGATGCAGGCATCCAAGGATTTGGCGGTGGTCGCCGCCTTGGGAATTCTCGGGGTGGAAGCTATCGAGGCCACAGGCGTCGGGTTTAACGACATCGTGGAGGACGGCCCGGTGGATGGGATCCTTGAGGTTGGCGATGTCATAATCGCGATTGGTAGCTCTCTGATCACCGATTTTGACTCGCTCCGCGCGGTGTTGGATGCCAGCGCGCCGGGTCAGGCCGCAACCTTTACCGTCGAACACCACGAGACAGGAGCGGTTCGAACGATTGAGGTTGTCTATGGAGAGCGCCCTGATTCCCCTGGTGCTGCGTTTGTTGGCATCGCGGGCCCAGAGGTTCGCGCCACTGACATCGATCTTCCATTTGAGATCAAGATCGATTCGGGATCGATTGGGGGGCCGTCGGCCGGTCTTGCTTTTGCCTTAACGCTTATTGATTTGTTGACTGAAGGCGATCTGACCGGCGGGAATCGAGTCGCCGTGACTGGCACGATCACGGCGGGTGGATCGGTAGGGAACATCGGTGGCGTTGGGCAAAAAGCTGCGGCTGCATCGGATGAAGGCGCTGATCTGTTTATCGTTCCCGCTGATTTGGTCGGTACCGCCACCGAGCACGCTGGTGACATGCCAGTCATTGGTGTGGTGAGCCTTGAAGAAGCATTGGCTGCGTTGGCTGCCCTTGGTGGTGAGACCACCCAACTCGCCTTGGATCTCATGGATTCTGGTGTTTCGGACCCCTGAGATTGAGGCATACCTGAAACATGGCGAGTTGGATCGTAACATTGGCCAATCATGTCGTCAGATGATCGGGTCGATCCCACGGCTCTTGAGCAGATTTCCTTCGCGCTGGTCCGGCGCGGCTTCGACCCTGCTGCGGTGCAAACGAGCTTGCGCTCCGCAGCTACGGAGATCCGCCGACTCCAGCGTCTTTGTGACGAACTGCAGGGTCGATTGGTCGAGCAAGATGTCGTCGTTGAGGACATCTCTGAGGATCGACTCGAAGCCCGCCGGGTTGCTGAAGTACTCGGGGTAGAGGCCACTCAGGTCCTTGACGCAGCCCACGGCGCCGCGTCCGAACGAGGCGAACGCGCTGATCGCGAGGCCGACGCCATCCGTCTCGAAGCGATTGCGGCCGCCGACGCTCTTCGCGCAGAGGGGCAACGGCACCGTCAAGAGATCATGGTCGAGGCGCAGCGCGAGGCAGACGAACGTGTGGAAGAAGCGCGTATTCGCGGTCGCGAGATGGTGGGCGAAGCGCAAGGAGTTCGTGAACGAATGCTTCGCGATCTTGCCCGCAAACGCCAGACGGGGCGAGCGCAAGTCGAGCAATTACGCGCCGGTCGAGATCGCCTGCTCGACTCGCTGTCGACTGTTCAAGAGAGTCTCGACACTGCGATCGGTGATCTCGTGGAGTCGGTGCCCGATGCTCGGGCTGCAGCCGAACGCGCGGGGATGCGGATCAAGGCCGAGCCCGAACTCACCCCGGAGCAGCTTGAGGCCGAGATTGAAGCCGCCCGCCTTGTAGGCCACCCACTCGTCGAGGACCTTCCTGATCCGGCCAATGACGAGAATTTCATTACTGGCGAGATGGAAGCGCTTACGCACGTCGATCTTGCACTGGACCCGGCTGGTGTGCCGGAGCCGGAGCCGGAGTTAGCGCTTGAGGTTGATCCGGGTCCGGTGGTTGAAGAGCCGGAACCGGATACGAAATCTGACGACGGCACGGACTTGTTCGATGTGGCGGTAGATGAAGCGGACGATGCTGGGTCATCACCCGAGGTCGATATTTTCGCCAAGCTGCGCGAAGCCCGCGACGAAAACGACGATATTTCGCCAGAGCCAGAGCCAGAGCCAGAGCCAGAGCCAGAGCCAGAGCCAGAGCCAGAGCCAGAGCCAGAGCCAGAGCCAGAGCCAGAGCCAGAGCCAGAG
>JABIQM010000101.1 GCA_018699415.1 Acidimicrobiaceae bacterium | reverse complement strand
CACCTAAAGCTGGTGCCTCGGTACAGTCGCCGCGATGCGCTCACGGCTCGCCACGGAAATTACCTGGTTCTGGCGAACCGTCACGCCAGGCGAGAAACGTGTTGTCCGCCGGTTCGGCTGGGCATCGGCGTTCGTTGTGGCCGGTCTCACCATCACCGGGGTATGGCAGTTCTTCAGCCACGAACCCGACCCGAACTGGTTTCGTTACACGACCGAAACCAGCCTGAGTCTCCCGAGGAAACCATCAACGGGCGGCGCCGAGTTACACGCCTTGTTCGGCGATGCGGCCTTCGTCATCGCCCTCTTCGGTGGAGCGTGGTTCGCCTACAAGATCGTGTTCCGCGTGCCCAAGTTGGCAGTCCTCGCAATACTCGTCACGTTCCTCGCCAACATCACTGGATCGATGATTCGGTTCAACGCAATAAAGATCAGCGAACACTCATTTGAACAGGCCGACGACGGCTACCTCCAACTCTTCAACCGAGATTTGGAGTTTGTGGTCAACGGTAGGCAAGAGCTCGGATCCGCCACCGTTCAGATCCTCACATTCGGACACATTGTGACGGTGCCGCTATTGCTGTTCGCCGCCTGGTTCACACTGATGCGGGCGCGTCAGGCCCGAGAACGTGAGCAGTCAACTACCGACCGCCCCAGCCCTGCATGACCCGCTCGGCCTCACTCACAAGGTCCTGCATCACAGTCGCCACGGGACGGATCTCCTTCGCATAGCCAATCCCCTGCCCCACTCCTGAATGCAACAGCGGTTCGATGCTGTGCTCATCGATAGCGCCGAGAAGATCGCCGACGAGCACGTCCTGGTACGGCATCTTGAGCGGTATTGGCGCCCCATCGGTCTCCCACTCGTCACTCCATGCGGTGCGAATCTGACGGAACGTCTTTCCGCTCTCACTACGGGTAATCACGGTGTCGGCCGATGTGGCTCGCAACAGCTTGTCGACCAACGCCGGCTGCATATGCCCGGCGTGCTCCACGGTGGTGAGCCAGACCGTGCCCGTCCAGACACCGGCCGCTCCCATCGCCAACGCCGCGGCGACATGGCGCCCTGTCGCCACACCTCCTGCGGCGAGCACAGGAATATCACCGCACGCATCGACGATCTGGGGAACGAGGGTAAACGTCCCGATCGTGCCGGTGTGGGCCCCCGCCTCGGCTCCTTGGGCGACGATGATGTCGACGCCTGACCTGACTGCCCGATGTACGTGGCGTGGACTCCCGATGAGCGCAGCCGTGATCTTGCCAAGTTCTTTGGCTTTGGCGACGGCGGGGCGCGGTGCGCCGATGCCACAGGCGAAGAGGTCGACCTCGCTCGCCATGACCGCTTCGAGTTGCTCGGCTTCGATCTCCGATGACCGGATGAATCGCGTCCGCATTCCTGGCCCACTCGGTTTAGGGACGTCGTATTTGTCCACGATTCCCTGCACGAACTCGCGATGACCATCGGGGATATGGGCCTCGATGGCATCTCGGCTGTTGTACTCGGGCATCCCATCGGGAAGAACCAGATCAACACCGAACGGCTTGTCACCGACCAGTCGCCGGATCTGAGCGAGTTCGTCATCGATTTCGTGCGGGAACCGTCGAGTGGCGCCGTAGACGCCGACACCCCCGGCGTTGGTGATGGCCGCCACCGTGGCGATGTCATGGGCAAAACCGAAGATCGGATACTCGATCCCGAGTCGATCCGAAAGTTCAGTCGAGAGAGTTCCCATCAGGCGTGCCTGCGTAGTTCGCGACGAGCAATACCCATCAGGTGCACTTCATCAGGTCCGTCAGCGATGCGAAGACTGCGTAGCATCGCGTACCATCGCGCCAGCGGCGTGTCCTCGGAAACTCCGGCTGCGCCGAAGACCTGAATGGCCCGGTCGACCACCGTGGTCGCCGAACGCACCACCTGGACCTTGATCTGTGACATGTGGGGGGCCGAAGCCTTGTCGCCTTGTGTGTCCATCAGCCAGGCGGTGCGAAGCACCATGAGCCGAGCAGCCTCGATTTCGATGCGAGCCTCGCCGATCCAGTCCATGACATTGGATCTCGTACTCACCGCTACACCAAAGGTCGAGCGTGTCGGCGCCCGCTCGCACATCAGACGGAGCGCCTCCTCGGCGATGCCGATGATCCGCATGCAGTGCTGCACCCGTGCAGGCCCGAGTCGAGCCTGGCCGATGGCGAAGCCGCCGCCGACCTCGCCGAGCACGTTGGCATCCGGCACCCTGACATCCTCCAAGGTCAACTCGACATGGCCGTCCTCGTCGAAATAACCGAATTTGGGGAGATTACGAACCACGGTTACACCAGCGGTGTCGACAGGCAGAATGAATTGAGTGTGACGACCATGAGGCGGTCCGTGGTCGGCGGTGTTCGCGACAGTCATCATGTAGGCGCACTTTGGATGCAGGACACCGCTGACGTACCACTTGCGCCCGTTGAGAATCCAGTGATCTCCGTCCTTCACCGCGGTCGTGGCGAGGTTGGCTGCGTCGCTCGATGCGACGGCCGGCTCGGTCATGGCAAACGCAGACTTGATTTGTCCGTCCAGTTGAGGCTCAACCCATCGCCCCTTCTGCTCGGGGCTGCCGTAGGCAATCATGGCGTCGCCGTTGATGTTCGATGGCGCATCACAGTTGGTGACCTCCTGCGCGAGTGGGTGAGGACCCATGAATTCAGCCAACTGTGCATATTCGGCAAACAGAAGGCCCGGCCCGTAGTCCGCGTGACGCACGCACAGGTTCCATAGCCCCGCGTTCTTCGCCTCCGCTATCAAGCGTTCGGTAGTTACCGGCGGAACTCCGGGGTTGTCGGCTCGTTCACCGGCAACGATCTCGACCGCCGGAGTGACACGGGTTTCGACGAAGTCACGCAGCTGCTCGAGCAGTCGGTCGCTCCGAGCAGAATGGGAGAAGTCCATATCGCCATAGTTTCGCACAATTTCTCGATATCGCCTTAGCAGAGGACACCGGCCGCATCCAGTGCCGTAATCTCCGCATCACTCAAACCGAGAATCTCTCGCAGGACTTCGTCGTTGTGCTGTCCGACGGTCGGTCCCGCCGAATGCGCGGCCCATGGCGTGTCCGAAAATTGGGTGAGCGGACCGTCGTAACGGGCCTCCATCACCTCGTGAGGAAGCGATGTGAAGAAGCCTCGATGTTCGAGTTGTGGATCCCTGATCAGGTCAGTCGGCCGAAGCGTCGCGTATGCCGGACACCCCGCGTCGAGCAGGGCGTGAGCGGTGGCGAACACGTCGTAGTTGGTGGACCACTCGGCGAACACACGCTCGATCTCCGGGCGGCGACGCAACCGCTCAGCGTCGGAAAGGCCATCAAACACCGGGGCAGCAAGCGGTGCCACCACCGACCGCAAGGCGTTCCAGTCGCTTTCGGTGATCGCCGAGACGGCAATGTACCGCTCGGTCCCCGCCCCGGCGAACACCCCACTGGGTGCTCCACGCTCTCCCGAAACACCCGGTCTGATAAATGTCGAACCGTTCACCACATGGTCGAGAACCAGGGGACCGAGGAAATGAATACCCGTCTCGTTCTGCGAAACATCGATGTACTGGCCGATACCGGACCGATCACGCTCTCGAAGTGCTGCCACCAACGCCGCTAGCCCAAACCGAGGCGACACAAAGTCCGTATAGGCGCCCCACGGGCTGATTGGGGCCCGGTCCGGCCACCCCGTGATGTCCACGAACCCACCGAGGGCTGCGCCCTGCACACCGAACCCCGTCGAACCGGCCTCCGGTCCGGTCTGCCCGCGCATCGACGTCGACAACATCACGACGCGCGGATTCAACTCATGGACACGGTCCCAGCCAAACCCGGCCTTCTCCGCAACACCCGGCCGGAAGTTCTCGACGACGACATCCGCCCAACCGATGAGCCGATCGACGAGGTAGCGCGACTGCGGACGACCAAGGTCGCACGCCACTCCGAGCTTTGACTGATTCACATTGGCGGCAGGGATGCTCCCCGCCGGCGATGCCGGCGAATCATTCCATGGGGGTAAGAGCCGCATGCTGTCGACACGGTTTGCCGATTCGGGGTGAATCACCGTGGCGCCGTGATTGGCGAGTTCTCGGGTGATGATCGGGCCGGCGGCCATCCATGTGAAGTCAACGACCTTGAGACCCTCATAGATCCGCCCGCGTTCAGCGGTGACAGCCGGTGCCGGCTTAGGCGAGACCGAGGCGATGATCTCCTGGTCCGCGCCAAGGGCGGGTGCGGGCCGGTCGTAGGTGATCGGTGTTCGACTGAGGGTGGCAAACGGGCCGGGATGCAATTCACCCCCGACGTCGACCCAGAATTCCCGCGCATGAAGCTGCGGGTCGGCCAACAGGTCAGCGGCGTTATTGCACGGTGCCATCAGCAACTTGTCAGCCATCGACCGGTCGTGAATCTCGATCTTGGTTTTGGTCTTCAGAAACTCGAGGACGGCATCCATGGCCTGCGATCCAACCTCGACAGGCAACTCACCCGACTCCATTCGCTCAACCCACCCGGTCCAGTCCCGGCCACACAGGTCCGCGTCGAGCACTCCTTCATCTTCCGCCCATTTCAACGTGCCAGAAAATGCAGTCTCACCCTGGGTTCCCAACACGAAGACCACGGCAACATGGCCATCAGCGCACGGTTCGATCTTCGGGCTGCGAAGACCGGGGACGATCTCACTGCCGCGTGGGTCTGGCGCCGCGCCCCGATCATCGCCGAGGAACCTGGGGTTCTTGTCGAGCACGGCGTACGACGAGGTCCACAGCAGGCAGCCGACTACTCCCACCTGCATCGATGAGTCGAGGTGTTGACCGAGCCCGGAACGGTCACGCTCATACAACGCGGCGATGGCGTCGGCCGCCGCCTGCACGGCTCCGTGATTCGCCGACTCGGGGAAGCCGATCGGAACTGGGGGACGATCCTTGTCACCCTGGCCGCTCAAGTAGCCGCCGGCCGCTGACAGCGTCAGGTCCGTTGCTGGGGCACCGGCAAGTGGGCCGGTGACGCCGAACGGGGTTACCGAAACGTGCACAAGCCCAGGGTTTCGGGCGCGGATCGCGGCGGCATCGATTCCGACGGCAAGGAGACCTTCCGGCCCACAAGATTCGATCAAGATGTCGGCGCTGTCGACGAGACGATTCAGGGCTGAATGCCCATCAGTAGATGCAAGGTCGAGCACGACGCTGTGCTTGCCTCGACCCCAACTCCGCCAGTACAGCGATTCGCCGTTCGATTGATCAAAGGGACCCCGAAATCGCGACTCAGCTCCCTCGGGTGGCTCGACCTTTATGACCGTGGCACCAAGGTCAGCCAGTACCCGCCCGGTGGCCTCAGCAAGATGGCCGGCCAGGTCCACGGCGATAATGTCTCCCAGTACGCCTGAATCATCGCGACACACGTTCACCACTCCCCCTCTATCAAGACAGGATCTTCGCGTTCTCCGCTCTCCCAGCGCAATCTGCTCACGACCCCCGGGCTACGGTCGATCGATGGCACCCGAAGAGGACTCCCCCACATCCCGCTTCGCTTCCCTCGCCAGTCCCACCTATCGAAAGCTCTGGTGGGGCGGTTCATTCATCTTCCTCGCCATGCAAGTCCAAATGGTTGCCCGCGGATGGCTGGCCTATGAACTCATTGGGACCAACACCGCGCTCGGCGGTGTCCTGATCGGCTTCGGCGTAGCGACATTGATCGCCATACCGACGGGTGGAGTCATTGCCGACCGTTTCAACAAGCGGACGATTCTCGTTCTGTGCCAGATCGCCAACACGATCACAGCACTGGCGATTGCCGTGGCGATCACCGGTGGCGTCATCGCCTATTGGATGATCGTCGCCGCCTCCGTTGCCGGCGGTGCCTCACTGTCATTGTTGGCTCCGGCTCGTATGGCCATGACTGCGGAGATCGTCAATCGCTCGCTCCTCACCAACGCGATCATGTTGAGCACACTCAGTATTCAGACGACCCGAATTATCGGTCCGGCCGTAGCGGGACTACTGATAGCGCTGGACGGCTTCGGAGCCGAGGGCGTCTACTACCTATCGGCATTGCTCTCAGCCATCTCGATCCCGCTGACCCTTCGACTCCCTAAAGGGGCACCGACCGGGGCACTCCATACCGGTCCGCTTGAAGACATGTTTGCAGGGTTCCGCTACGTCCGAGACCGAGCCGAGCTGACTCGATTACTCCTGATGTCCGTCGTCGTCGTGGTCTTCGGCTTCGCTCACACAGCCTTTCTGCCCACCTTCGTGGAAGACATCTTTGAAAGAGGGCCAGCGGATCTTGGGTTCATCATGACGGCGGCAGCCGTTGGCGCCGTCATCGTGTCGGCGACACTTGCGAATGCTGAGCGAACAAAACTCGCCAGCTACCAGGCACGCTCCGCGGTGGGGATGGGTCTGATGCTCTTGTTGTTTGCCGTCATGCCCAACTGGTGGGGGGCCCTTGTTGTGATGGTGGTGCTCGGCGGCGCTATGTCGGCGTTCCAGTCGCTGAACAGCGCGCTGGTGCTTTCGATCGCCGACATGGAGTACCACGGCCGAGTGCAGTCGCTGATCATGTACAGCTACAGCGCCTTTGGTCTTGCCGCGCTCCCCTTTGGCATCCTCGCCGACAGGGTGGGGCTGCGCGAGACGCTGATCGCCATGGCCGTCGTGGTTCTGATCGCCACCGCGGTCTTCGACCGTTGGCGACACTCGATCGCTTCTCAACAAATCGATGCCCTGTGACAACCAAAAGGAGGCTTCGATGAGTGACCCGCCCGACAACCCCGTGGTCCGACTCTGGCGCACGATCTGGCTCGGCGATCCCGCTGACGGACTCGATGACATTTTGTCCGATCCCTACATCCGCCATACACGCGACGGCACGGCCTCAGTCACCATCCGCGAGTACGTCGAACACATGCGCCAGGCCACACGAAACGTCCGCGGCACCGATCTCCGCGTCGATCAGTCCGTAGAGATGGCCGACCGAACGTTCATCCGGGTCACACTCATGGGCGTCAACATCACCAGCGGTGACCCTGTCATGATCACCGTCGTTGGCGAGTATCGCCTGAACGAGGGGCGGATCGCCGAGTCGTGGTCGATGCACCAGAGTGGACTCGACTGGCGGTAACGCCGCCTTCCTGTAGGAGACTGATGTTCATGGCTGAATCATCAAGCGAATTTGGGAGACCGTCGCCGGCGTGTTCATGGCGTAGCGAGGACCATGACCTCTCCGCGTTTCGGCGGTCACTTCCCGACGGGGCCATTGGCTCCTTGGTCGAGGCTGTTCGTCGTTCACTGGATGCCGGTCATGCCGTCGAAAGCTTGACCGCTGCGGATTTGCCGCTGGGCGAGTTGGCCGATGCCATCGCCAGCGTGCGAGCCGAACTCACCGACAGCTCCGGATTCGTCATCCTCGATGGCATACCTGTCAACGAGCTCTCGATTGACGAGACGGAGCGCGTCTTTTGGGGGATCGGACTCGCTCTCGGGCTTCCGGTTTCCCAATCGGTCATGGGTGAACGCCTCGGCCATGTCCGCGACGTGACCGCGACGGACCCCAACGCTCGCGCCTACCGCAACAAGAGCGAACTCACGCCGCATTCGGATCCGGCCGATCTTCTCACCTTCCTGTGTATCCACCCGGCTGCGATCGGCGGGGTGAGCCGATTCGTCAGCTCAATGGCGATCCACGAGGAGATGAAGGCAACGCGCCCCGACCTGCTCACCCGCTTGTATCGCGGATTTCGCTACCACCGTCTCGGGGAGCATCGACCGGGCAGCTTGCCCATCACCGAGCACCGTGTTCCCGTATTCAGCGAGTGCAACGGCTTCACGAGTTGTCGATACGTTCGCGTCTATTTCGAAGAGGCGGCCGCCGACGACCCCACGATCGAGATCACCGACCTCGATCGTGAGGCGATCGAAATGTTCGAGGCGCTTGCCGCCGACCCGGAGCTTCACCACGAGTTCACTCTCAAGTCCGGTGAAGCGGTCTTCGCCAACAACTTCACCGTTCTTCACGCTCGTTCCGGATTCGAGAACGATCCTGCGCTACCACCCCGTCACCTTCTGCGACTCTGGCTCTCAACAGACCCGAAACGGCCGATCCAGCCCGAGGTCCTACACTTCGACGGTGAACCCGGTGTTCCCTCAGTCGAGGGGCGTACGCCTTCCTACGCCAACAAGGTCAGTATGCAATAGGGCGCGGTTCAACCAATCGCGTTCGAAGGATCCTCGTCGAGTCCCTGTATGAACCGCACCATGTGGTCAGCGACGAGGGCCCCGGCTTCGAGCAGGATCGAATGCTTGTAGCCGGGCAGGATCACGAGCTTGGAGTTGGCGAGAGCGTCGTCGATCTGGCGGTTGAGCCGAGGGTTGCATCCTCCGTCGTTCTCGCCGGTGAGCACCAGTGATGGCGCCTCGATCTCGTGGATCCACGGCGCCATCTCCACAGACGCGTAGATCCGAAATACGTTGAGAAAAATGTTGGGGTCGCAGGCGATGACCTGATCGAGGCGGCGGCGCACGACCTCAGGATTCTGTTCCATGAACTCGTCGGTGTACCAACGATCGGTGAGCGTCTCCAACACGTTGGGCACGCCTCGTTCCTCCATGGCCGTGACGACACCTTTGGCCTTGGCACTGTCGTCCTCGGTGCGAAAAGCGGCGGTAGAGAGCAGGCCGAGTGACTGGACCCGTTTCGGGTATCGGCGGGCGTAGGCCGGTCCAATCATTCCTCCGAGCGAGTGGCCGGCGAAGTGCGCTCGTTCGATACCCGTGCGTTCACGGACTCGTTCGAGGTCGTTGACGAGTTCGTCGAGCCCAAACTCGCTGTCGGGCATCGGCGACGCGCCATGACCTCGAAGGTCGTAGCTGACGACAGTGAAGTAGCGGCCAAGCAAGGGTGTCATGTAGCGCCAGGTATCGCGCGCCGCACCGATCCCGTGGATCAAGAACAGGGGTGGCCCGGCGCCTTCAACGGTGTACTCGCAATCGATGATCTCGGTCATCGCAGTACGGTCGCCCGTGCATGGCGCCGCGTCAAGTGCCCCAATCCGAAGGACATATCGCTATTGGTATGCCCGATCCCTAATTGAGCACTGGATTGCGTCGCCTGAGTGATCCATGATCAGAGGGTATGACGAGCTACCCGGACCTTCAGCTATACATCGGCGGCGCGTGGCGCACGACGACTGAGACGCTGCCAGTCGTCAATCCCGCCACCGAAGAGATCATCGGCCACCTTCCCTGCGCTGGCCAACAAGACCTCGACGACGCGCTAGCAGCGGCCCAAGCAGGGTTCGCAATCTGGAGCAGAACTGCTCCTCGTGATCGGGCCGACGTGATGCTGCGCGCTGCTGCGATCATGCGAACTCGGCAAGACGAGATCGCCCACTCCATCACCCTCGAGCACGGAAAGCCCTACCAGCAGGCCCGACTCGAGGTCATCAGGGGAGCCGAGTTCTTCGAGTGGGACGCGGGCGAGGCAGTACGGGCCTACGGACGGGTGATCCCCAGTGGCCCGGGCATCGACTACATCGTCCACCACCAACCGATCGGGGCGGTGGCGGCGTTCTCTCCATGGAACTTCCCGATGAGCCAGCCGGCCAGAAAGATTGCCGGCGCCATCGCATCTGGCTGCTCGATCATCCTGAAGGCAGCAGAAGAGACCCCGGCCGGGGCGATGCATATCGCCCGAGCGTTCCACGATGCCGGCCTGCCCGCCGGCGTGCTGAACCTGGTCTTCGGTATCCCCGCCGATATTTCCAGCTATCTGATCCCAAACGACATCATCCGACTCGTTGCCTTCACCGGTTCCACCACCATCGGCCGGCACCTGACCACCATGGCGTCAGACCACATGACCCCCGTGCTCATGGAACTCGGCGGCCACGCTCCGGTGATCGTATGTGAGGACACCGATGTGAAGGCTGCCGCTGTCAGCGGATCCTCCCGCAAGATGCGCAACGCCGGCCAGGTGTGCACCTCGCCGACTCGGTTCTTCGTCCACGACCAGATCTTTGACGAGTTCCTCCAACATTTCACCGACCGAGCAGCCGCAACCGTGGTCGGCAACGGCATGGAACGCGGGGTTGAAATGGGCCCATTGGCGAATCACCGACGGATCACTGCGCTGTCCGAGTTCGTCGACGACGCCCGCAACAAGGGGGCCGACCTCATGACCGGCGGCTCCCGCATCAACGCCAAGGGCTACTTCTTTGAACCGACCGTGCTCGCCAACGTCCCCGACAGCGCTCGAGTGATGCAGGAAGAGCCGTTTGGACCTCTGGCAATTGTCAATCCAGTCGGCTCGCTCGATGAAGCAATCGAACGGGCCAACTCCGTTCCCTACGGCCTCGCCGCCTACGCTTTCACCAACCGCTCCGACTACGCCAACCAGATGGTTGAGCGAGTCGAGGCGGGGAATCTCTCCATCAACACTCTTGAAGCCTCACTCCCAGAAACCCCATTCGGCGGGGTGAAGTCCAGTGGTTACGGCCGCGAGGGCGGCACCGAGGGTCTCCACCATTACATGGTGGTCAAGACCGTCTCCCATAGCTACACGATCGTCTGACAGGAACCCGGATCCCATGAAATACACAAGGAGCGACGCCAAGGCGTACGCCCAGGCCAACATGAAAGGCATCTGGGCCGCGGCCCTCATGCCGTTCACCGAGGACCTGCGGATCGACGAGGACGGCTTTCGCGAGAACGTGCGCCACTGGACCCAGGATCTCGGCATCGAGGGCCTGTTCGTCACTGGTAAACAGGGCGAGTTCTTCTCGATGACCGTCGAGGAGCGCAAGCACAGTTTCGATCTCGCCGTCGAGGCCACAGGCGATCACGGCCAAACGATCATGTCGTGCTCAGATCAGAACATGGAGGTGGTGCTCGACCTCGCTCGCCACGCCCAGGAAAACGGCGCCGACTACATCGTCGTCCATGCTCCCGCCCTGCATTTCACCACCGAGCAGGACGAGACGCTCCTCGCCTACTACCAGGCGGTCTCCGACAGTGTCGACATCGGCATCGCGTTGTGGAGCCATCCCGACAGCGGCTATCTGATGTCGCCCGAACTGTGCAATCGACTCGCCGATATCGAAAACGTCGTGGCCATCAAGTACAGCGTGCCTCGCCCCCTGTACACGGAACTGACCCGGCTTGCATCGGACCGCATCCAAGTCAGCACCGCAGCTGAGCACGAATGGCTCGACAACATCGTGGAACTCGACTGGAAGCTGTATCTCTGTTCGTCGCCACCGTTCCTCCTCCAGTCCGCCAAAGACCGACGTATGCACGACTACACCCAGGCTGCGTTTGCGGGCCGGGCCGACGAGGCCAAAGCAATCAGCACCAGCCTTGACCCCGTGCGCGACGCGCTCAAGCAGACTCGTCCGCCAGAGAAGCCCCATGCCCACCAAAAGTACTGGCAAGAACTCCTCGGCCAGGTCGGCGGTCGTGTGCGCCACCCACTCTTGGAGTTAACTGATGCAGAGAAGGCCGCAACCCGGAAAGCTTTCGAGCAATGCGGACTACAGGTCTAAGAAAGCACGTTTGGGGTCTGACCCCAAACGTGCTTTGACAAGGGAGTAGAGACATGGCAAACGAAGGCCGCCTCACGGCATTCAACTTTCAACAGTGGATCGATGAGCATCGTCATCTCCTCAAACCGCCGGTTGGCAATCAACAGATCTGGGAGGACGCTGACCTGATGGTTACCGTCGTCGGCGGGCCCAACCAGCGAACAGACTTCCATGACGACCCAGTCGAAGAGTTCTTCTACCAGTTGGAAGGCGACATGGTTCTCAAGATCGTGGAAGATGGCGTCCACTACGACGTACCCATCCGAGAAGGTGACATCTTTTTCCTTCCGCCCCACGTTCGACACTCGCCGCAACGGCCTCAGGAAGGCTCAATCGGTCTGGTCGTCGAGCCCAAACGGCCAGAGGGCGCCAAAGACGCAATGGAGTGGTATTGCTTCGAATGCGGGGCACTCGTGCACCGGACCGAACTCACCCTCCGCAGCATCATCCACGACCTTCCGCCCGTGTACGAAGCCTTCTACGGCGACGACGACGCCCGTACCTGCGCAGAGTGCGGCGCCATGCACCCGGGCAAAGAACCCCCGGCCGGCTGGGTTCAGATCTGAGTTTGTTCCGATATGACGACACAGGGACGACCCCTTCGGATCGCGTGTATCGGGTGGGGGGCGATCTCGCGTTCAGCCGCCCAACTATTGGAGGGAACGCCCGTCGAAATCGTGGCCGTCGCCGTGCGCTCGAAACGAACGCGCGACGATCTTCCGGCTGGCGCCACCATCATCATGGGGCCGGACGAGTTGGCGGGGACCGATGCCGACCTCGTCGTCGAGGCAGCCAGCCACGAGAGTGTTGCCCAGTGGGGCCGTCCGGCACTCGCGGCAGGCATGGACTTCATCGTCTCGTCGGTGTCTGCGTTCGCCGACGCCGATCTACTCGAAGAATTGCGTGATCTCGCCACACGAAACGATGCACAACTCGAGATCCATGCCGGAGCGTTGGGAGGCGTTGATGCACTCTCTGCTGCTCGCCTCCTTGGTATTGACCGCGTGGAGCACCGGATCATCAAGCCACCTCGCGCGTGGTGCGACACTCCTGCCGAAGAGCTCTGTGACCTTGGCGGACTCACCGAAGCCACGGCCTTTTTCAGTGGCACAGCATCCGATGCCGCCTCAGAGTTCCCGAAAAACGCCAACGTAGCGATGACCACGGCCCTTGCCGGTATCGGTCCTGACAAGACTCGTATCACGCTGGTTGCTGATCCAGATGCCACCACCAACCGTCACGAGATCTCAGCTTCTGGGGCATTCGGCGAACTGGCGGTGACCATGAGCAACAAGGCACTCGAGGCGAACCCCAAGACATCAGCGATGACTGCGCTCAATCTCGTACGCGCCATTCAGAACCGAGTCACCTCAGTCGTAATCTGATCTATGTGCTCGGGCGGTCAGCCACCGCCGCCCGCAGCGCGTCGACCAGCGCCGCCGCACTGGCTGTCAGTTCGGCCCCGGAGCGAGTCACGATTCCCACAGCGACCGGTGCGCCACCCACCTGCAT
>JABIQM010000124.1 GCA_018699415.1 Acidimicrobiaceae bacterium | reverse complement strand
TCCGGCATCGGTTGGAACGGCTCATGCTTTTCGGGCTGACCGGTCGCGGCCAGTGCCATCAGCGTCCGGCCATGAAACGATCGCATCGCACTCACGATCACATGCTTGCCTCGGCCCTGGAACTTACGCACGAGTTTGAGCGCAGCTTCGTTTGCCTCTGCCCCAGAGTTTTGAAAGAGCACCTGGCCTTGTGGGCCACCGATCAACCGATCAATCGTTTCCGCCACTGGGGCTTGATGTTCGGTGGCAAAAAGGTTGGACGTGTGGGTGAGTGTGGCCGCCTGTTCGGCGATCGCCGTTGTGATGGCCGGATGAGCGTGGCCGAGACCGGTCACTGCCAGTCCGCACAAGAAGTCGAGATGACGGTTGCCGTCCTTATCCCAGAGCTCGGTGCCACTCCCCTTCATAAAGATGCGCGGCGGCGAGCCGTAGTTGTTCATCAGCGGACTGTGGTCGCCGGTGGTGCCCCACGCAGCAGCTTGCTCAGCGGTCATGCTCGTCCTTCGTTGGTCCTGTGGGGTCTTTCGAGATCATGGTGCCGATACCGGCATCAGTGAAAAGCTCCAGTAGGAGCACGTGAGGAATCCGGCCATCCAGCATGTGAGCTGAGGCAGCTCCGGATTCAACCGCCTTGATGCAGGCCTCGACCTTCGGGATCATGCCACCCGAAATCGTGCCGTCTTCGATCATCGCTTGGACCTCGTCAATGGTGGCCCGGGCGATGAGCGACCCGAGATCGTCAACATCGGCGAGTAGACCGGGCACGTCGGTCAGGTAGATCGCCTTTTCTGCGCCAAGCGCTCCAGCGAGGGCCCCCGCCACTGTGTCGGCATTGATGTTGTAGGCCTGGCCGCTGCTGTCAGCACCGATGGTTGAGATCACCGGGATCATGCTCTCAGCGAGGAGCCGTTCGACGATTCCGGGCTGAACGCTGGCGACGTCACCGACAAAGCCGAGAGACGGGTCACGCGGCTCGGCCGTGATGAGGCCACCGTCTTCGCCGGATAGTCCGACTGCATACGCGCCGTGGACATTGATGGCACCGACGATCTCACGACCGACCTTGCCGACGAGCACCATGCGAGCGACGTCGAGGGTCTCGGCATCGGTGACCCTCAGGCCGTCGACGAATTCGGTTTCCTTGCCGAGACGGCCCAGGAGTTCGCCGATCTGAGGGCCGCCCCCGTGCACGACCACCGGCCTGAGTCCGATAGAGCGAAGAAGAACAACGTCCTCGGCGAAGGTGGCCGCCAACTCGGCATCAACCATGGCGTTCCCGCCGAACTTCACCACGACGATCGCATCATGGAACCGCTGGATATAGGGCAATGCTTCGACCAATGCCCCCGCGCGTTGGGTCGGCGAGAAGCCGCGGTCAGGAAGAAGATCGCTCATGACCGGTACCCCGCGTTGATGTCGATGTAGCCGTGGGTGAGGTCACAGGTCCAGATCGTAGATTCGCCGTCACCGACACCCACGTCGACCTTCACGACCACTTCGTCACCTGTCAGGTGAACCGTGGCACGGTCTTCTGAGTACGAGTCCAGCACCATTCCGTCTGCCGAAACTTGCTCCGGCCCGATCCAGATGGCGAGTTTGTCGCGCTCGGCGGCCTGACCGGCCTTGCCGACGGCCATGACGATTCGGCCCCAGTTGGCGTCTTCAGCAGCGAGCGCTGTCTTGACCAACGGCGAATCACCGATCGCCTTGGCAATGACAGTTGCGGCGTCGTCGCTGGCGGCGCCTGTCACCGTGACTTCGACGAACTTGGTCGCTCCCTCGCCATCTCGCACGATCTGCTGCGCAAGGTCGAGGCAAACGCTGTCGAGGGCAGCCTGGAAGGCAGGGAATCGAGCGTCGTGGCGATCGTTGAGGTCATCGTCGATCTGTTCGCCTGTGGCAAAGAGCAGCACTGTGTCGCTGGTGGATGTGTCGGAATCGACCGTGATCCGGTTGAAGCTTTTGCGAACTGCACTCGACAGGCATTCTTGGAGCAGATCCGGCTCAACGGGTAGGTCGGTGAAGATGAACCCGAGCATGGTGGCCATATCGGGGGCGATCATGCCGCTGCCCTTGGCGATGCCAACGACATGGGCGGCAGCGCCATCGATCGATGACCAGGCGCCCTTGGAGAATGTGTCCGTCGTACGGATCGCATCAGCCGCCGCCCGCCAGGCTTCTACACCCGAAACAGCGATGCCATCGACGAGCTTCGGTAGTTCGTGACGCAGCGACTGCTCGTCGAGAGGTTCGCCGATCACTCCCGTCGAGGCTAAATAGATCCTCCGAGAATCGAACCCCAGCTGATCACCGATGAGCTGTGCGGTCAGCGAGGCAGCGTCGGCCCCCGCCTGACCCGTGAACGCATTAGCGTTGCCGCTGTTGCACACGACTGCCCGAGCGGTGCCGTCGCCATCGTTGAGGATCGACCGACACCAGTCGACGGGGGCAGACGGACACAGCGTTTGGGTAAACACGCCGGCAACCGACGTGCCTTCGGCCAGTATGGCCAAGAAAAGATCCTTGCGGCCCCGGTATCGGAGGCCACCGGCATGGGTCGAGATCGCGACGCCGGCCAGCGGCGGCATGTCGGGGAACGACTCGGGGGCAAGGGGCGAAACGGCGTCAGACATGAATACGGCCTATGGGTAGAGGCCGGCGACGGCCAACCCCGTGGACTCCGGCAACCCGAGGGCGAGGTTGGCGCATTGCACAGCCTGACCCGAGGCCCCCTTCTGAAGATTATCGATGGCAGCGATCATCAGTACCCAACCGGTGCGTTCGTCTACCCGGGCGGTGACATGGCAGCTATTGGAACCGAGCGTGGCCTTGGTTGAGGGCGAACGCTCACTCACCACCATGAACGGCTCATCGGCATATGCATCGTGCATCGCGTTGAGGACATCGTCAGTACTGGGGCTTCCGACCGCCCGGGCGTAACAGGTGGCGAGAATGCCCCGGTTCATGGGTGCCAGGTGTGGCGTGAAGATCACATCGACATCAGTGTCGGCATAGCGGCCAACAGCCATCTCGATCTCGGGCGTGTGGCGATGTGTGAGCAGGCCGTAGGCAGTGAAGTCCTCGTCGACCGTGCAGAAGGTGGTGTGGGGCTTCGGTGGCCGTCCGGCCCCGGATACGCCACTGGCCACGTTGACCACGATTCCGTTCGGATCGGCGAGACCCGCTTTGACGGCGGGACCCAGAGCGAGCGCGGCAGTGGTGACATTGCATCCCGGTGCGGCGACGAGTTCGGCGCCATGAAGGTCGTCACGGAAGAACTCCGGCATGCCGTAGACGAAATCATCGAGGAGTTCGGGCGCCGCATGCGGCTCGCCATACCAGGTCGGGTACAGCCCGGGATCGTCGAGCCGAAAGTCGGCGGCGAGATCGACGATGTGTTTCGCCCGGCCCCGGAGTTGCGGCACGATCGACTGCGATGCGCCATGCGGAAGGCCAAGGAACACGACGTCGGCCTCGTCGACCAGTCCGTCTGCATACGGCACGTAGACCATGTTTGGGTAGGCGGCGGCAAGGCTCGGATACAGGTCAGCGACTGCCGTGCCCGCTTGTGAATCTCCGGTCGCCGCGGTGACGTCAAATTCGGGATGAGCAGCGCAGATCCGAAGAAGCTCCGCCCCGGTGAACCCCGACGCTCCGATGATTACAACCTTCTGCATCCAGAAAGTATACGGTAGTTTGCATGCTTATGCAATCACCTCGCCTGGTTGATTCTCGCCGTCCCTGCACTCCCAGGTCGCTCGAACTGCCCGTTTAGAGGGCGATGCCGGCCAGCTTGGTTT
>JABIQM010000109.1 GCA_018699415.1 Acidimicrobiaceae bacterium | reverse complement strand
GTCGACCACTCCTGGAGTTGATCTGTCAGCCCCGCGTTCTGACAGAGCCGCTGGACCTCGTCGTCCATTCCAATGGCCCGGGGGAAGGGGTAGAGATCCGGGTCGCGATCGAGCGCGATCACCGAAAGGCCTCGCTGAGCGGATCGAAGGGCGGCCAGGACACCGACCGGACCACACCCAACGACGATCACATCCGCATCGGTTGTCGTGGAGCGCATGAAACGAGTTTTATCAGGCTCGACATGGTTCAGGCTGGCGTAGAGGTGGTCGACCGCGAGATGATTGATCGTCAGGCGACCTCAGCCGGGGTCGTGTTTCTCACAGCCAGCAGACCCGTAGGAGACCTCATGGGATTTCGACTCGCCACCATTGACAGTCGAGCCGTACTCATCGATGGTGCTCACTGGCACGACCTCGCCTCGGCGTCGTCTGGTGAGATGAGCAGTGATCCGATGGAGGCCATTCGCCGCCACGCCGAACTCCATGAGCTTGCTGATGGGTTGCCGGGCCGAGAGCCGGATGGCGCAGTGGTGGACGCGTTGTTCGGCCCGCCCATCCCGCACCCTCGTAACTCATTTGGGGTCGGTCTGAACTACCAGGCCCACGCTGATGAAGCGGATGCGGAACTGCCAAAGAACCCGTTGGTCTTCACCAAATTTCCCAGCTGCATAGTTGGCCCAACGGCCGACGTTGAACTGCGCACCGAGCACGGCGATTATGAAGCTGAACTCGTTGTCGTCATCGGTAACGCTGGTCGAGACATCCCGGCCGAGTCGGCGTGGGATCATGTGGCTGGTCTCACCATCGGCCAGGACATCTCTGACCGTCGCCTTCAGTTCGCGGCCAAGCCGCCCCATTTCGATCTCGGCAAGTCGCGTGACACGTACGGCCCCATCGGCCCAGCGGTGGTCTCGCTGGACCTCGTCGATGACCCGGCCAACCTTGGCGTCACGTGCGCCATCAACGGCGAAGAACGTCAGAACGGCAACACCGCACAGCTCATTTTTGACGTGCCTACGCTCATCGCCTACATCTCATCGATTCTTACGCTCGAGCCTGGAGATGTGATCTTTACGGGTACCCCCGAGGGCGTGGGAGCCGTTCAGGGCAAGTATCTGGCTGTTGGCGATGAAATTGTCACCACCATCACCGGTCTCGGCTCGATGACGAACCGGTGTGTCTGAGGTAGTTCTGCTGACACCCGTCGGTGGTGACAGACTGCGGCCATGGACATCCTCACTGCTCTGCGAACCAAGCGCGACACCCGTGCATATACCGACGACCATGTTGATGACGAGGTGCTCGGCCGTGTGCTCGATGCGGCCCGGATGGCGGGGTCGGCCAAGAACAAACAGCCGGTTCGCCTCGTGGTGGTCACCGATCACGACGACAAGGTTGCGCTGAGCACCACGGGAGATTTTGCCGGCTGGATTCCCGGAGCCCCCATTGTGATCGTGGCGTGTCATGAGAGCCACGGCAGCGTCCGTTTGCAGTTCGATGTCGGGCGCCATCTGCAGAATCTGATGGTGGCCGCCCATGGGGAAGGCCTCGCCACGTGTCCAGTGACGATCCATCGGATCGACGCTGTTGCCGAGTTGCTGGGCGTTCCCGACGGCTTCGAGGCGTCCATGATTGTGACCCTGGGTTGGCCCGCCCCGGGCGGTGAAGCCCCCGCAGTGATTGCCGGTCCCCGGCTGAACATGGGGGACTACGCCATGCAAGGTCGCTGGACGACGGCCGGCTCGTAGATGCACACCGGTAGAGGCGACGCCACAAAACGAGCGAAAACGAGGGCCCGCATCGCCGTGTCCGCTGACTCTTCGGACACGTCATGTGGTTTCTGCGTGGGTGATGACTTCGAGCGCTTCAGTCAGGTCGACGATGTCTTCAGCCGGTCACGATTCGACCCCGAAATCCACGACGAGAAGGCCGATCGGTTCTACGCCACGTACCGGCGGCCACTCGCTGAATGGCGGCCGGCGAGGGGGTTCGGGCAGAACGACTATGCG